>DASVOW010000052.1:0-3066 GCA_036383155.1 Ktedonobacterales bacterium | reverse complement strand
CACGTCGTCGAAGAGTATACGGCTCGCCGCGCTGCTGACTCTGAGGGCTTCGTAGACGCGCGCGGCGAGATCGCGATCGACAAAGCGTGACGGGATGACATTGAGGCTGGAGAGAGCCTGCCGCGTGACGTCGACGAAATCTGGCTCAGTATCTGGGCTCTCGAGGTCGCGACGATGGATCTCAAGCCACCACGCCCGTCGGATGCGGTCGCCAAGAGGTACTACATCCGCACCATCGCCGGCCCGTGCTCCATCGGCAAACATGGTGCCGGCTGCCTGTCTAAGCACTGCGGCGGCGCGCTCACCGGCGGCGCGCTCATGCGCCGTCTTTGTCTCCGCGTTGCGCTCCGTCCACAACGTGTTGCCAAGATCAAAGAGTATGCAGGTGATGTGACGTCCCGCCAAAAGAAACGGGGCGTGGGGTGATCGGTCCTGCTGATGGTGCGCGCTCGTGTCAGTCATGTCCATATCAGCCTGCTACTCCTCCCACAGTGTCGGGCGCACAGAGGCCGGCGAACCGACGGGATAGCCATATGTATAGATACGCTGATACGCTGGCTCAGTTGCCAGGCTCCCAATTAGACTTCGCGCGCCGCTGTGCAGGATCGTCTGGAGGAAGACCGCGATGACGAGCGCCGGAAGAAGCAGCCACGCAGCGACATCGCACCAGGTCACACGGCGCTCTTTGAGCATGTGGCACTGCATTCGCAGTCAATGGCAATTCGGTCGTCCATGTCGATTGTCCATCAAGACAAAGGACCTTGCATTTGAGACGAACCGCAGTGATCGAATCGGTGCAGCTCGAGCGCGGCCTTTTACGGCGTGCTCGTCTGATGCACTTCGACGTCGTTCGGTGAGCCAGACGAGGAGCATGGTCATGAACAACAGAACGGTTAGATCGTCGCTGCGCCTGTCCGCCACGCTACTGCTCGTGGGACAACTCCTGTACATCGTCGTCACCCTGTTCCACACCGGTGGGGAGGCCAATAACCACCCCGCCATCTTCGCCGCGTACTCCGCCAGCGCGAACTGGACGGTCGTGCACCTCGGCCAGTTCGCGGCCATGGCGATCTTGCTCGCGGGGCTGCTCGCCCTTTTCTTCGCCCTGGACGTTCAGGCTGGAACGGCGAGATGGGCGGGTCGCTTCGGCGCCGCTTCGGCGGTGGCCGCGCTGGCGCTGTACGGCGCCCTCCAGGCGGTGGACGGGGTCGCCAACAAGCAGGCCGATGCCGCCTGGGTGAGCGCGCCGGACGCCGAGAAGGCAGCGCGCTTCGCGAGCGCCGAGGCAATCCGCTGGATCGAGTGGGGGATGAGGAGCTACCAAAACTTCACGCTGGGCCTCGCTGTGCTCCTGTTCGCAGCCGCGGTCCTGCGGACGGCGTGGGTCCCGCAGCCAATAGCCTTCGTGATGGGACTCTCCGGCCTCACCTACCTGGTGCAGGGCTGGGTGGTCGGCTCCGAGGGTTTCTCGCAAACGCTGTCGATCGCAATCGTGCTCGCCTACTTCCTGGATGTAGTGTGGATGATCTGGCTGGTCGTCGTCGCCTGGCGGATGCAGGATTCGGAGCCCCGTCGCCTGGCCGATGAAGGCGATGGCCGCCCCAACGCTATACCCACGTCATCCCCTTGATGTCCATACATTGGCCTTAGAAGCGAAAAGGGGAAACGCGTGAGCCGCTACGACGCGTTGGATGTGAAGCGCATTCGTGGGGGAGGAGACCTGTGACAAGTCTCACGGTATCTCGCCGCGCACATCCTTGGCTGCGGCAACCATATTCGCAAGCTTGCTCTTCGCGACGGCAGGATCGAGCAGGCGCAAGCCACAATCCGGCGAGAGCCACAATCGGTCGCCAGGGAGCGCCGTAAGTGCCGCGCGGACACGCGCGCGAACTGTCTCCACCATCTCGACCTCTGCGCTCTGCGTGTCGATCACGCCGACACCAATCTTCACCGTGGCAAATTCGAGCTGATCGGGATCGATAGCCGCCAGATTCGCGACGCGCGTATTCTCGATATCGAGCAAAGAGAACGGCAGGATCAGCATCTCCGAAGCAATCGCGCGAATATCGCCACACACATGCAGCGCCGGCATGCGCGGAATAGCCGCCAGATCGCGCAGCGCGTCATGCGCCAGCTCCGGACTGATCTGCCCCGCCTCCGTGCCGAGCGCCGCGCCCAATATCGGCTCGTCCACCTGCACCACCCGCGCCCCCGCCGCGACCAGCGCCGCCACCTCGTGCGCTAGAATCTCCCCAAGCCGCAGGATCAGCGCCGGATCATCAGTACTCGTATACGGCGCCGCCGATGTCACGCGGCACGAGAGCGCCAGCGTGATCGGCCCCGTGACAACGCCCTTCAGCTCGGCGCGGCCACCCGCCAGCCCCCGCGCAAACGCATAATCGCTCACCGTGATCGGCGAATCGGGCAGGTCGAGTGCCGCGACCACCTCCCACACACCGTCATCCGCCAGCTCAAAGCCAGGAATGCGCCCCGCGAAAGCGCCTATCATGTCGCCGCGCATCTGCCCATCGCTGATCAGATCCACCCCGGCGGCGATCTGATCCTCCACCGCCCGCTGGATCGCCCGGCGCGGCGGCAGCCCGCCCGACGGATAACTGCCCGATACAGTCGTGAGCAGCGGCTGATAATCTATATCAAGCATGGTGCCAGGCTTCCTTCTCTCCGCATGCAGCGGCATCAGCGGTCTATCATCTAGCGTTGTACCACAGACGCAGCAAAATGACCGCGTCAAAAACCAGCTATGCCCCTGCTACACTGATCAAGTATCCAACCCTACCCGTGCCCATGCCAAAACCACAATGACATCCGCCGCTGCAACCACAGATACCATGCGAGCGTACACTTCTGTATGGCGAGTAACGTACTCCCCTTCACAACCACGACCAACAATACCTAACAAGAGCATACGCAGTGCTTTGACCTGGCCGTGCGCGATACGACTGGAGAGCATTTCAAAACCTGAAAGCGTGCGGTAGCATACATGGAGAGGCACCTCTATGGTTGATGCCAGGCATCCGCTCGGCACGTGGCAGCCCTGGAACCCAG
>DASVOW010000051.1:0-3286 GCA_036383155.1 Ktedonobacterales bacterium | reverse complement strand
AATGGCGCTGGGCGGTGTGATGACGGCGATGCTGCTGGGCCATTGGTATCTGAACACGCCGACGGCATCGGGCAAGCCGCTGGAGTTTGTGACGACGTTCCTGCTGGTGGCGCTGGTGGTGGAACTGGGCTGTAGCCTGCTCATCGGGCCGAGCACGGCGCATGTGGCGGCAAGCCGGACGGTACCGGCGGCTACGGCGACAGTGACGGCGAGCGCACAGCCAGCGGGCACGACTGCGCCGAGCGCGACGGCACAGCCGGGGACGCAGAAAGACACGAATGGACAGATCGCGCAACAGGTGACGCATCAGGCGCCGCTTGGGGCGGGCGCGATGGTGTGGCTGCAATATTTGATGGGCTTCATCGCGCCGCTGATCTTGGGCGGGATCGCGCTGTATCTGACGAGGGGACGGTCGTTCCAGTCGGCGACGGGCATGTTGTATCTGTGCGTGGCATTCATCTTCATCGGTGAAGTGATCGGGCGCGGGCTGTTGCTGCTGGCTGTCTTCTGATTGGCCTAGCGATCACTGTTCCTGAGTATGCTTCACCGCTGGCTCTCCTTCTACGCCACGCGATGTCGGCTGATAGCAGACGAGCTCATTAGTTGGGATGAACCCAAGAGATTCGTAGAGGGGGCGACCCAGGCTTGAGGGATGGAGCACAACGCGTTCGATAGCTTGCTCTTTGCACCAATCGAGGATGGTGGTCATCAGGCGGCGCGCGAGTCCCTGACGACGATATTCCGGGGCGACATAGACGTTGACGACGAGCGCTTCGCGCTCGGTGAAGGTCTCGGGGCGTGGAAGCAGATGGCGCATCTGCACTCCCGCCCCGGCGACAACGTCATCATTCGGTGTTGTAATGAACCAGCCAATGTATTCGCCGGACGCCAGCATCGGCTGCAGGATAGCTGGAAGCTTGGCGCGGAGGACGGCGGCTCGATCGGCGTCTAGCCTGCCGGTATCTACAAACATGCGGACGCGGTGCTCGGCGACAATGGTGGCGTCTGCTACTGTCGCGCGCCGAATGCCGAGTTGATCTGTGATCATCTCCATTCCCTTATTCTCCGGCGCTCTCTACTGGCGCATGCTGGTTGTGCCAGGCTTGGAGGAGCTCGGCTTCGCGGTCGCGGGTGATGCCAGCGCGCCAGGGGTGGTCGGATGGGCGGGTGGCGTCCCAGGCGAGGGTGTCGCGGACGGTGCCGGCGAGTGGGCGGAAGGTGAGTCCGGCGGCGATGGCTTTGTGGCAGTTGACGGCGGAGAAGCCGGCTTTGGTGGGGTCGCTCTGTGGCACCCAGAGAGGAAGCTGCATCCACGGCTCTACGCTGTGATCGAGAAGGAACTGCTCGGCGACCCAGGTGATGTGGGCGTCGCTGTTGCTCTCGGTGCGGCAGGTGTCGAGGACGTTGCCGAGGGTGAGGGGGTAGGCGGGTCCGGTGGCGTTGTAGACGCCGGTGTGGTGAGCCTCGACCATGGTGAGAATCCAGCCGGCGAGGTCGCGGGCGTCGATGATCTGGACGGGAAGTGTGGCGTGGGCGGGGGCAAGCACTTCGCCGCCCTGAGCGACACGGTGGGGCCAGTAGGTGAAGCGGTCGGTGGGGTCGTAGGGGCCGACGATGAGGCCTGGGCGGACGATGAGCGCACGGCCGGGGAGGGCTTGCTCGACGGCTTGCTCACAGAGCGCCTTGAGGGGGCCGTAGGTCTCGCCGGTGATCTCCTCGACGGTGGGGTCGGCAAGCGTGCCGACGGGGGCTGACTCGTCGATGCCGACAGTGCTAAAGTCGGAGAAGACGGAGATGCTGGAGATGAAGGTGTAGTGGCTGACGGAACCGGACAGTAGCTCGGCGGAGGCGCGGACGATGCGGGGAACGAAGCCACTGGTGTCGATGGCGGCATCCCAGGTGCGGCCGTGGAGCGCGGCGAGGTCGCCGTCGCGGTTGCCGCGCAGCTGCTCGACGTCGGGGTAGAGGTCGGGGTTGCGCTGGCCGCGATTGAAGAGGGTGAGGGTGTGTCCGCGTGTTTGGGCGAGCTCGACGAGGTGGCGCCCGAGGAAGGATGTGCCGCCGAGGATGAGCAGCTTCATGGGTGGGGTATCTCCTTTGATGTGTGTGGCGGTGGTATGGCTGAATTATACGCGGATGGCGGATGGTAGAGTGGAGGTGGCAGGACGTGGCGGAATGTGGCGGGCGCAAGCGGCTCCTCCCCGGCCTAACGGCCACCCCTCCCCGTGCGTGGGACAGGGGACGTGCGGCGAGTTGCGTGGCGGGAAGCGGGCGGTTAAAACCGCGCCTCAGGGCGGCCTGCGGGCCGCCACGAAGTCCGCCTGCGCGGACTGGGACTAGATTAGACGCAACGGGTGCAGGTGATAGCTGATCCTATGCGTGCAGTGATAGTATTCACGCCTGCCCTCGGTCGGTTGGCGAAAGGGACAGGCGTGAATGCTTTGGGTGAGAGATAGAACGGGAGTTAGCGGGTGAGGGCTTCGGTGGCGTTGCGGGTCTTCCAGTCCTGGAGCTCCAGCACTTCGTCGACGATGCCGTATTCTTTGGCAGCCTCGGCGCTCATGTAGTAGTCGCGCTCGGTGTCGCGCTGGATGCGCTCCAGGGGCTGACCGGTGTGGAAGGCCATGATCTCGTTGATCATGTCGCGGGTGTGGAGCATCTCACGAGCGAAGATGTCGATGTCGGTGGTCTGACCGCCGGGGCCTTGCTGGACGAGCGGTTGGTGCATGTGGATGCGGGAGTGCGGGAGTGCGTAGCGACTGCCTGGGTCACCGGCCATGAGCAGGATGGTGCCGAAGCTGGCAGCGAGGCCAACGCAGGTGGTCGAGACGGGGCAGCGCAGCGAGCGCATGGTGTCGTAGATTGCCATGCCAGCGGTGATGACGCCGCCGGGAGAGTTGACGTAGACGTTGATGGGGCGATCGGTGTTTTCGCTGGCGAGGAAGAGTAGCTCGGCGACGACGAGATTCGCCAACTGGTCTTCGACGGGTCCGTTGATGAGGACGATGCGCTCACGCAGCAGCCGCGAGAAGAGGTCGTAGGCGCGCTCGCCACGGGTGCCGCTCTCGATGACGGTGGGAACGATCAGGCTGACGGGCTGTGATGGGTTGATGTCGGAACGGGCTTGATGGGTCCAGGACGACATGGGTGTTATGGGTGACATGGTGCGTGATCCTTTCGTGTGTGGGTTGCTAGGCGGCGCGGACGAAGTAGTAGAGGACGCGAGTGGTGTGCTGGCCGATGGGATGCTGGAAGATGCCGGCGAGCAGCCAGCCTTCGTTGCCCA
>DASVOW010000050.1:0-3064 GCA_036383155.1 Ktedonobacterales bacterium | reverse complement strand
TTTGCGGCGGCTCGCAGGCCGCCTTCAGGCGCGTTTTCAACCGCCCGCTCGCGCTCACTCCACGCCGATGTCCCACGCCTGCTCCAAATCTTCGCGGGAGTAGGCTTTGAACGCCATCATCGTCTGCGTGCGAATGATAGTCTCGATGGCGCGCATCTGCTCGGTCACGACATTCGCCAGGTCCTCATAATGGGCCAAGTGCAGCACCGCCACCAGATCATACTCACCCGTGACGGAGTAGACCTCCGCCACCCCTGGTATCCCGAGCAGCGCCTGCGCCGTCGAATTGATAGCATCACGCCGCACGTTCATCAGCACCAACGCCGAGACCATGTCAGCCTCCGATCATGCGAACGTAGTGTTGTACCGTCTCTGTCACTCAGCAGAAACGTATTCCCCTCTCCCGCACAACGGCGAAGGAGGGGGCAGGGGGGTGTCACCAGCACTTATGCTGTCTGCACCATCTGTGCCGCCTGATCGCGTAGCTCCCGGCGCAACACCTTGCCCGTGTTGTTCTTCGGCAGCTCGTCGCGGAAGACCACCTTCCGCGGACACTTGAAGGTCGCGATCTCGCTCCGGCAATAGTCGATGATCTCTTGTTCTGTCGCCGTCGCGCCCTGCTTGAGCACCACATACGCCAGCACCGACTCGCCCTGATACGGGTCTGGATACTGCACGACCGCGGCCTCCGCCACCGCCGGATGCCGGAACAGCACCTCCTCGACCTCACGCGGATAGACATTGAACCCGGAGACGTTGATCATATCCTTCTTGCGGTCGACGATGCTGACATAGCCCTCGTCGTCTATCATGGCGAGATCGCCGGTATGTAGCCAACCATCGTGCAGCGCCTCTGCTGTTGCCTCGGGCTGATGCCAGTAGCCCATCATGATATTGCTGCCCCGGCAGATCAGCTCGCCAAGCTCGCCGCGTGGCACCTCATTGCCGGCTGCGTCAATGATCTTGACCTCCACGCCAGGCATGGGCAAGCCGACAGTGCCTGGCTTCACCTTCGGTGCTGCCGCGTTGGACGTGACCACCGGCGCGGCCTCGGAGAGTCCGTAGCCCTCGCTAATCGGCACACCTGCCAGCGCCTCGAACGTCTCCATGATTCTCACTGGCAGCGCCGCCGCGCCCGACGCGACGAACCGCAAGCTGGAGAGATCGTAGTCGCGCACATTCGGCAGCTGCACCCATGCGACGAACATCGGCGGTGCACCATACAGCACCGTGCAGCGGTACTTCTGGATCGCCTCCAGGCTCGACACCGGCTCGAAGCGGTCGATCACCACCATCGCTCCGGCATTCATCACCGTGAGGTTCATCCCGACGTTCATGGCGTAAATGTGGAAGAGCGGCAGCGCGATCCACACCACATCATCCGGGCGAACAGCCGTATTTGGCAGGCTCATACCCTGCTCGCAGTTCGCGATCAGATTGCGGTGGCTCAGCATCGCCCCTTTGGGGCGGCCCGTCGTGCCAGACGTATAGCTAAAGACCGCCATCTGCTCCGGCGACACCTCGACGTGTGGCGCCTCGGTGGAAGCGTTGCCAATAGTCTCCGCCCACGAGCGCGCGCCGGGAATCTCCTGAGGCGCGGCGACGATCACGTCGCGCACCTCGGGGACGTTCGCCGCTGCCGTCAGCGCCGTCTGCGCGAATGGGCCAAAGGTCAGCAGCACGCGGGCGCCGCTGTCCTTGAGGATATACTCAACCTCGCCCGGCTTGTACAGCACGTTCATCGGCACGACGGCCGCGCCCGCCTTGAGGATACCGTAGTACGCCTCCATGAAGAGCGGCAGATTATGGATCAGCACCGCCACACGATCCCCCGGCTGGACGCCGAGTGCGATAAGCGCATTCGCCACCTGATTAGCGCGTCTATCGAACTCCGCGTAGCTGGTCTTCTGGTCTTTGAAGATGATAGCCGTCTTGTCGGGGAAGCGTTCCGCCGTCTGCGCGAGCATACGACCCAGATCCATCACGCACCTCATTTCGTGAACGTCGCTGATGTCTCTTACAACGTGTCGCCGTTGATACGCCGGGAAGGACGAGACTCGTGCTATCGCTACATGAGGACTCCGGCTGGCCCACCCGCCACATAGATCACCTGGCCGCTGACATAGCTGGCATCCTCCGAGGCGAGGAACGCGATCACACTCGCGACCTCCTCCGGCTTGCCAACGCGGCGCAATGGAATCTGCTGCGAGACCGCCGTCTGGAATTGCTCCGGCGTGACGCCCATACGTTCCGCCGTAGCGCGCGTCATATCGGTGTCGATGAAGCCAGGCGCGACGGCGTTAGCCGTAATGCCAAACTGCCCAAGCTCAATAGCCAGCGTGCGAGTCAGTCCTTGCAGACCCGCCTTTGCGGCGGAGTAGTTCACCTGGCCGCGATTGCCGAGGGACGAGGTAGAGGAGAGGCTGACGATGCGTCCATACCTGCGGGGAACCATCACCTTTTGTGCGGCGCGTGCGCAGAGGAAGGCGCCGCGCAGATGCACATTGATTACGCGATCCCAATCATCATCGCTCATCTTGAAAAGCAAGTTGTCGCGAATGATGCCAGCGTTGTTGACGAGGATGTCGAGCTGGCCGAAGCGCTCCACCGTCTGATCGACAGTCTGCTGCACCGCCGTGGCGTCCGACACATCACAGCTCAGGGCCACCGCCTCCGAACCCGCCTCGCGAATCTGCGCGGCGACCTGCTCACAGCCCTGCTGGTCGAGGTCGGCGAGCGCCACGCGAGCGCCATCTCGTGCCAACCGCAGTGCTGTTGCCGCGCCGATGCCACGAGCAGCGCCAGTGACGAGGGCAACGCGCCCGTCAAGTCTTCCCATACCTCTGCCTGCCTCCCTGGAGTGCGTCTCTTCGTCGCTGAAGTGCGGACGTGTAGCCGGTGTTGCTGTAGCATAAGATTGCAGCCACGCCGCTGTCAAGCCGAGCGAAGCGAATTGTATGGGCAGGCTGAAGTTTACGTATACTTGCGCACGCTTTGTGAACTATCTGCGGCTATGGCGTTTTCGTCTCTCCCCAGTCTACGCAATTGGGTGCCAATTGACTGC
>DASVOW010000049.1:0-15199 GCA_036383155.1 Ktedonobacterales bacterium | reverse complement strand
AAGGCGTTAAGGGCGCTATCTTGGCTCAGGCGCGTAACCTGCCATGTGCCATTCCACCCGACTAAAAAGGCGACGATGCTATCGGGTCCCCACTCCTGCGCCTGTTGGGTCTGACCAAGCGGAGCGAAGTCGAGCACAACGCTGCTATCCTGCGTCGTGTAATGGTAGCCGGTATCGACGTGTGCCCACACCTCTAGCAGGTTGGGAAAGGCTGTTGCATCGGGCTTCATCGATTCATTCGATGAAGGCACACACACGGCCACGCATGTAGGGAAGCCCGACATTGAATGCGTCTGCGCATTGGCATCCCAGAGGCGAACCTGCAAGGTTGCGTTCAGAGGCTGCGTTGCCGTCTCAAGTCTGGTATGTCCTCCGCCGACGCCCTCATAGTGCTCGCCTGGGCGCACCGTGGTGACTGGCGACGTATATTCTATCTGGCCGCGGATCAGCGCGATCAGTGCATCCCGTTGCGCAGCGGGAAGCCGTTCAATGGTCGAGCCGAGATCCACTGCGCGGGCACCAGATCCGGGCTGCCCAAAGCGGCTGGCTCCGGTGGCGTCGAGCGGGCAGGTATCCGACGCAGCAGCAGGTGTGCTGATCGTGCAGCGCAATGCAGGGAAGGGATCGGCCCGGTAGATCAGTGTATGCCTGCCACGAGTAAGGAAATCTGGCTTTGGTGTGCGGTCGATAGGAATGGGTCGGCTATCCACCGTCAGCTTACCCCAAGGCGCTCCATTCTCGTAGTACGCTATGTTACCGCTTGGTCCAATCGTTGCGGTTGGAGTAGGTGCGCCATGCAGTATCTCACCGAGCGCGGCTGGCACACGTGGATTCACCGTCACGATCATTCCACTGATGGTTACCAGTACCAGTACCAGGACTCCGACAAGCACCGCCCCGAATATACGCCGCATCGGACGGCTACGCTGCCGCAACGCGACGTCGAGCTCCACATCCTCCACCAATGCACCTCATGTCTCTTCGATCACACTACGGGGTCACACACCGTCCCGTGGCTCAAGTCTCCTGTACATACAACGAGCAAACGGTGGTGAGGAATGTGAAAAAGATCACAGTGGTGTCAAGGTTCGGTCGACGCACTACGGCAATGGGCCTTGCGCCGCGATTGCGTATGCCTCATCTGCCTCGCGTTGACTTGCTATAGTAACGTTCGGAAGCAACTGGTGAGCGTCGTCGCCGACGGCGAGCAGCACGCCGAAGCGATGGAGAAAGAGGATGGGCGGGCCAAAGACCGTATCACCCGATATCTGGCGCGCGACGAATAGACAGCCGTCAGTGGGATTCGGTGCGGGACGGGTGCCGGTCAGTTTATAGGGATATACGCCCGCGCTAGGGAAAAGATCTCCCCCGCCATATTGGCACGGCGGCGTTGCGTTGTCTTGGGGCGGGCGAGTATCCTGCCATGCACCATTCCACCCGATATCTAGCGAGAGGAAGTTGTCGGGAGTCCAGGTCGTCTGTTGTGTCTCGTGGAGTGGGGCGTAGTCGAGTACAATGCTGCCATCCTGCGTCGTATAATGATAGCCCATCTTGACGTGTACCCCCACAGCGAACATGTTGGGGAAGTTGTTACTAAACCCTGACATACATAGCACAGCACAATCGAGCGTTGGAACGCCAGCGGCGCCGTTGCCAGCAGCAGTGGCAGCATTCACCATGCGAATCTGGATCGTCGCGTTCAGAGGCTGTGTTGCCGTTTCCAGTGGCGCGTATGTACCGCCACTATCGGGCAAAGAGGCGCGCAAGTGACGTGTAGGGGGCTGCGTTGCCCTCTCCAGTAGTGCGGTTTTTCCTCCGTCGACGCCCGCATAGTGCTCACCTGGGCGTACAGTCGTGACCGGCGATGTGTATTCTACCTGGCTGCGCACCAGCGTGATCAAGGCATCTCGCTGCGCGGCGGGGAGCCGTTCGAGGGTTGAGCCGAGATCCACAGCTCGGGTGCCAATAGGGTGCGTCAGGTGGCTGGTGAAGGTGGCGTCGAGAGGGCATGTATCTGATGCGGCGGCCGGTGTGCTGATGGTGCAATGGAGCGAGGGGAAGGGATCGGCGCGATAGATAAGCGTATGCCTGCCACGGCCCAGGAAGACTGTCCTTGGCGTGTTCTCGATGGGCATGGAGCGGCCATCCACCGTGAGCTTGCCCCATGGCGCCCCATTCTCGTAGTACGCTATGTTGCCACCTGGCACGATGGTCGCAGTCGGCGTAGGCGTGCCATGGAGCATGTCGCCGAGCGCGGCTGGCACACCTGGATTCACCGTTACGATCACGCCGCTGATGGTCACCAGCACGAGGACTCCGACAAGCGCCGCCATGAGCAAACGCCGAGCTGGCCAGCCACGCTGCCGCAGTGCAGCATCGAGGTCCACTTCCTTCACCACCGCACCTCACGTCTCTTCGATCACATGGCGGAAACGCATTCCACCATGCGATCCACATCTCTCGTATGTACAACGAGCAAACGCTCATAACGGATGTGAAGTGGATCACAGGAGACGCTTGGTGCAGCCTGCGAGAATACGCCTATTGATACGGCGTGACAAAGCGCGACAGTGGCAAGAATGGAGTTGAAGCGAGTGCGTGAAGTAGCTCACTCGTCTCGCTGGGATACTGCTGCTGGCGCTACGGCGGCTTTAGCCTCTTCCTGCTCGATCTGCTGCCGCAGATAGGCCAGCAGGAAGGGGTCGAGAGCGCCGTCGAGCACATCACGCGCGCGGCCCTCGCGCTGCCCCGTGCGTGGATCGCGCACATATTGGGTGCGCGCCAGATGGTAGACGCGCACGACCGTGTCGCTGGAATTCGACGGTGAGGTGTGGCGGGCAACCAGCGCTGCCAACAGCCGTAGCGCCACCTCATCCACGTTGGCGGCTCGGATGCGCACACGCTCGCCTGTCATGCTATCATGCACCTCCGCTATGGCGAGGGCCGCGTCGGTGTGTGTGTATTCTTTAGCGGCGTGCGCGCGGCCATCGCTCGCTTCGACGATTCGCACGGCGTCTTTGCCGAATGGCACGGCATCGAGGGGAGGCGCGGTCAACACCTCGACCCGCGCCAGATCCACCTGCGGCTTGCTCCGCCCGTGGCTGCGCTGCCTCTGTTGCTCCGATTCACTCTGCAGCTTGTGAATGCCGTCTTCGCCGCGCAGAATGTTGGGAAGATTTGGCCCGCGCAATAACAGAATCGTCATCTCCGCCTCAGGCTCGCTCACCACCTCGGCCTCATGTCCCTTGCGCGTTGCCCAGTGGGCATACATTTCCTGAAGCTGCACGCACCATGCGGCCGCGCCTCGCGTATCACGTCCACGCGCAACGGCAACCGGCAGGATGCGCAGGAAAACAGCATCAGTTGCCAGCGATTCCTCGTCCCCGGCAAGCAGCTCGATCTCTGCGAGCGCCACATCGCGCTCCAACTGCTCGTAGCTGGAGGCCAGGCGCGGCAACCCTGCCGCGTCGTTGTGACGGCGAATCATCAGTGCGACCTCAGTCAGACGTTCCGCACGGCTGCGTAGATTGGTGAAGCGGTCGGTGAGGCGCTCCAGATGATACACGGCGGCAAGCACCTGGCGCGCATGCTCCTGATCGTCCCAGAAGCTCGGCTTGCTGGTCTCTTCGAGCAGCGCTGTCGCCCGGCTCTCGATGGTCTGGTAGCGTTCTCCGGCGATCTGCGTCTCGATCCGCGTGTGCAGCTCGCCGATTGCCTCCTCCAACTTGCGCACATCCATCGTGCGGGCGCGCCCACTCACCGCATCTGTCACCGTCAGGCGCTCGTGCAGCTCCGCCAGTGTATCTTCGACACGTTCGGCCTGGGCAGCAGGGTTGACGGGGATGATCTCGGCGTCGATGTGGCCATCCCGCACACACAGTTCCAGCAGTTGCTCGCCGGTCGAGGGTTGCGCCGCGATGCGGCGGGCCAATGGTAGCAGCACATGCTCTTTGATCGCGCGCTGCAACGGACGCGCCCCGAAGGTTGCGCTGAAGCCCGCCGCCAGCAACACGTCGAGCACCTCCTCACGGAAGTCGAGCAGGATATTGCGGCGCAGCACGCCCTCGCGCAGTAGCGCGCGGCCAAGCTCGCGGCGAGCGATGCGCCGCATCTCCTCGATGCCCAGCGGCTGGAAGACCACGATCTTATCGATGCGATTGATGAACTCCGGGCGGAAGTATTCTTCGACGGCGCGCATGATCTGCTGGCGGCGCTCGGCGGCACGGTCGCCGCTCTCAAGGAAGCCGAGGCCGCCGCGCTCGCCAAGCTGTGTGCCGACGTTGGACGTCATGATGATGATCGTGTTGTGCAGATCGACGGAGCGGCCTGAGGCATCGGTCAGCCGCGCATCGTCGAAGACCTGAAGGAACAGGTCGAAAACGTAGGGACTGGCCTTCTCAATCTCGTCCAGCAGCAGCACGGAAAAGCTCTGCCGCCGTTGCTTCTCGGTCAACTGCCGCAGTAGATCGGTGTAGCTGGCACCGCTCTTGTATTCGCTCATGTCGAGCCGGATCAATTTCTCCTTGCTGCCAAAGAGATATTCGGCGAGCGTCTTGGCAAGCTCGGTCTTGCCGACGCCGGTGGGGCCGACGAAGAAGAGCACACCCAGCGGACGACCCGGATCGTTCAGCTCGGCCTTTACCAGCGTCACGACATCCACCACCGCGCTGACTGCCTCCTGCTGGCCGATGACACGCTCGTTGAAGTACGCCTGGATCTCTTCCTGGCTCAGCGGCATCGTATCGGAGATGATCTTCTCCGGCAGACCTGTGATGCGCGAAAAGGTGGTCGTCACATCGTCGGCGGAGACCAGCGTATCGCTCCGGCTGCCGCCGCTCTGCGGGGTGGGCGCGTTTTTCGCCTGTTTGCCGCAGAACTCGGCGGCTTCGCTGAGCAGGTGCGTCGCCTTGCCGGGAAATGCCTGATATGGCAGGAAGCGGCGCGTCAACTCCAACGCGCGCTCGATGGCTGCCGCCTCCACCCGCACCTTATGCGCCTTCTGCAGATCGCGCGCAACCGCCGCAAGGATGCTCTTTGTTGCATCACGGTTCGGCTCCTCGACGGTGATCACGCTGAAGTGCTTGATCAGTGAGTGGTCGTCGGCGAGTGCGCGGGGGCCGTAGCCCTCTGATGTATAGTTCTCCGGCGTGCTTTCGCCGAGCACGACGATCTGCCGGCGCTCCAGGTAGGGCCGCAGGAATGTGGAGAATCCATCGGTCTTGTCGGAGGCGCGGCCGGCGTCGCGCAGCGCCCAGATATCCTCGAAGAAGAGGTAGACATTGCGAGCCTCGCGCACGCCGTCGAGCAACTCACCCAGGCGCGTCTGCCATTCGCCCAGATATTTGGTGCCGACCATAACCGCACCGGTGGAGATGGAGATGAAGCGTTTGCCCTGGAGCGCTGGTGGGCAGTGATTGCGCGAGATGCGCGCGATAACCTCGTGCCAGATCGCCGTCTTGCCCACGCCTGACGGCCCCACCAGCAAGACACTCTGGCCGGATGCCAGGCTTTCGAGCACCTTCGCCACTTCGATTTCGCGCCCGTAGGCATGCGAGAGCTTGCCACTCTGAGCGCGCTGTGTCATATCGACCGCCCCCATGGTGAGAAGCTGATCGAGTGCTGCCCGTTCTTCTTCGTCGGAATCGCGCTTCATATGCCCTTACATTCTCTCTATGCTGGCCGCCATTCTGGCGTTGCTGATGCTATGCCGGATGTCGTAGACCCAATGCAGAGATGCGCTCGCCTGTAGTGTACTCCCTGGCTGAGTCACTAGCAAGCAAGTTGACAGGTGCTTGACAGCATGCGCTGCACGATGTACTATTGCCATTGTGACTATAGTCTCGTGGGAACAAGGCGAAGGGAATAGGCTCCATCATGCCCGCAGTGAAAGGCACTCAACAGGAGACTGGCGATCCGCAGGCATTCCTGCCGCTGACGCCTGCGATCTTCCATATCTTGCTCGCGCTGGCAGACGGCGAACGGCACGGCTACAGCATAATGCGTGAGGTCGAGGCGTATACCAACGGCCAGCTCAAGCTTGGGCCGACGACGCTCTATCGCTCGATCCGGCAGATGCTCGCGGCCGGCCTGATCGTTGAGTCGGACGAGCGGCCCGATCCCGCACTGGATGACGAGCGTCGTCGCTACTACCGGCTGAGCGATCTTGGGCGGCGGGTGGCGCTCGCCGAGATGCAGCGCCTCGATCGCCTGATGGCGGTGGCTCGCGCGAAGCGGCTTAGCCTGAGCCAAACCGCGCCGGGCGTGAATACAGCCATGGGAGGATTGTGATGCCTGTGTCGCCATCTTCCTCACGCCCCATACAGCCCTCGGGCATGCCGTGGAGTGTCGCCGCCACGCTGCGTATCTACCAGCTGCTGCTTGGCTTCTATCCAAGGGGCTTCCGTGACGCGTATGAGGCGGACGTGCTTCAGGTGTTTCGCCAGTGCTGCGGTGATGCGTACAGGGAGCGCGGCACAGCGGGTGTTATGCGCTTGTGGCTCCCAGCTATTGCCGATCTCTTCATCGGTGCTGTCGCAGACTATTGCTGCCTTGTCGTAGAGGCGTGGAGACGAAGTATGAGTATGGACCGTGTGCGCTCGTCCGCCATTATGGTGTTTTGCGCGTATATTGCCTTTGTGCTGGCGGGCATGGGCTTTCAGAAGATGAGCGAATATGACGATTTCACCGACGCGGCGAAGGCGCACACGCTGATCGGCGTCTCCTTCAATGTCATTCTGTACGGCTCGGCGGTGGCGCTGCTGGCTGTGCTGGCTGGCGGCCTCCCGCTTGCATTCGCTGCGCTGCGCTATGCCCTGTCGGCGCGACGTATTGACATTCCGCTGCTCCTTGCCGTTCCCGTTGTGGCATTCGGGGCGCTCATCGGCTATGGCGCGATAGCCAAAACGCTCACGGGGGGCGAGAAGCTACACATCGGCTTCTTGGGACTCATCGGCGTCCTCATTCTTGGCGCGATTGCCAGCGCCGCCGCAGTCTCGCTTGCGGTGAAGCGTAGCCAGATCGGAGGAAAGCTGATGTACTTCTCCCGCATCCCGGCAACGGTCGCCACTCTGGCAATGCTGGCGATGTGCCTGGCGACGATTGCGTGGGGCCTCGGTTTGCGCTCCGACGTCCCTCAGCTTTTCACTGGCAATGATGGTCTGGTTGCTACCAACACGGCGGTGAATTGGCTTGGCATCGTCGCGGTGATGACCATCGCCACCCTGATCGCGGCTGCGGGTGTCGTTCGCAGCTTCAACGCGGGGCAACGCGCGTCCACCACAGCCGCCTAACCCATACATCTCCTATCGTCGCCATTGCTGCGGATGCTCCGTCACACATGCTGATGGAGCACCGTTATCGTCTGTAGGAGATATCATGTCATCCCGGACGACCCTTTTGCGACGAAAGGGCGATTGCATTTCCTCCGGAAAAGGCGCATACTAGGTGGGTGGCATGTCTCTATGCCAACGGATGTGCGTGTGGCATGGTCAACTGTACGCTAAGGTGCGTGAACGGGCGCGATCTCCTCAGGAATATCAGCACAGCAAAGCCCCGGCGCGATGTAGAGCAATCTGGCATGACGCATGGTGGACGCGGAGGGGTGGAGGATGGCAGCCGAGCCAGTCTGGCAACCGAATTACGTCGATCTCGGTGACGAGCTGAGCATCCGTTTTGGCGCGCAGTGTGTGATCTGCGACGCGCGCTACGCCACACCCGGTGAGTCCGTCAATCAACTGCTTGTGCGCGAGGCGATTCCCGCCAGCGAGCTGCAACAAGAGATCCAAAACGCAAAGCGCTACATGTTCAGGGAGTTCGACAGCGCGTACAGCGGCATGCTCGTCGTGTGCTATCGCTGCCAGCGTCCGGCCTGCCCTGACTGCTGGGATGACGACAACAAAATGTGCGGCGAATGCGTCGCAGCGCGGGGACTGGCGCGCTCGCCCCGGCGCGGGCTTCCTTCGAGCCATCCGCTCGCCGATGGGCGAATGGTGCGTGTCGAGCCAGGCCGCTACAGCGACGCCCAGCGTCCCTCGTGGCTCGATGCACTGATCGCTACGCAATCGCTCGATGAGCCGTTGGGTACGCCACCAAAGCAACCAGCAGTCAAGCCTCAGTCAGTCGAGCAGCCGGCGAATCGTCCCATGTTCGATGGTTTGCCATGGAGTGCGTCATCCCCTGGCGCCTCGTTTCCCGGCATGCCATCGCTCGATTCGACACCTCACGGCATGTCGTCACCGGGGGTGCAGTCATTTGGTGTATCGTTCCCTGGCATGTCGTCACCAGGCGCGCAGCCATTAGGCATGTCGTCTCCTGGCGCCCAATCATTTGGCGTATCATCGCCAGGTGCGCAGTCGTTCGGAGTGTCGTCACCCGGCATACCGTCTCCTGGTGCATCGTTCCCTGGCGTATCGTCACCAGGCGCGCAGTCATTTGGTGCGTCATCCCCTGGCGTGTCGTCGCCTGGGGCAATGGATCGTGCGGCGCAGGCCAGTTATCCCGGCGGTGCTTTCGCATCCGCGCCGTCATATGGCGGTACACTCCCATCTACGCCTTTTGCCTCGCAGCCCGAGATACACCCATTTCCTGCCTCAACCACTGACCAATTCAGCCCTTTTTCTCCCCCTGCCTCGCCGCCGTCGTCTCAAATGGCTGGCTCTGCACCGGAGTATGCTACGCCAGGTAGGGTTGCGATGGTTGAGTCTGGCGCACCTGCCTTCTCGCTCGGAAGCAGCAACCCCGCGATGGTAGTGTGTCCTCGCTGTGGCACCACCAACTATGACTTTGTGACGCGCTGCACGAACTGTCAGTTCCAGCTCATCCAGAATTGCCCCCGTTGCCAGCAGCTGAACCCTGGCCACGCCACGCAGTGTGAGTTTTGTGGGGAGCCGCTCACCCAGCTGGCTGGCTGGTCACAGGAGAATATCCCAGCCGTGCCTGGTTCCGCGGCTCCGACACGCGGGCACGGCAAGCAGGTACGCGATGCCACACGTCGACAGCCAAAAGTGAGCAAGGACGGGCGAGTCGGGCGACAGGAGCGCCGCGCCGCTCCACCTGCCGCCGGGCGCGGCACAGGCGAACTGCGCGTAGCCCCGCAAAAAGTGCCGGGGCAGTTCGAGGTGAAGGGCGGCATCCTCGTTGACTATGTGGAGGCGCATCCTTTCGTGGCGACGCTCTCGCTCTGGGGCGAGCGCCTCCTCACCGCGATTGTCGTCATCTTTGTCGCCGGCCTGGTTACTTCCATTGCCACCGCCGAGCTATCTGCCACAGCGAATGAGACATTGCGCGGCGTCCTGCACATCGATATTCGGCAGACGCTGGCGCAGTTCATAGCACAGATGCAGATCCTGCTGGATCGCTTCAGGCGCTGACCTCTTCCGCCTCCACTCACCTCGCGTCACGTCTTTGCGCCTCAGGGACACATTTTGCGCGTATGGGGCACGTAGACTACGCATCATCGCATTGTCTTGGGTAGAATAGTGAGTAGAATAGGGGGAGTTGAGAGATATACTGCACGCGCTGATTGCCCTGTGCGAGAGAGGTGTGGACGAGTGGGACCGCGTATAATCCTGATTGACGGGTATAACGTCATTCGCAACATCCCGGCGCTCGCCGCGGCGGAACGGCTGAGCCTGCGGGACGGACGTGAGGCGCTGCTGGCGCAGGTGGTCGCGCGCTACCGTCATACACCACATCGCGTCGTCGTCGTCTTCGATGGAGATGGACCAGTGGAGACGACGCAGCCCATCCCTCGCATGTCGCGCGGCCAGATCATCTTTACACGACGCGGCGAATTGGCGGACGCCGTCATTCAACGGCTGGCGGCAGCAGGGTGCGAGCGCGCTGCGGACGTGGTCGTGGCGAGCAACGATCTTGAAGTGCGTATGTCAGTCGAGCAACATGGTGGCTCTTCCGCCCGCGTTGACGCACTGGCGGCGCGGCTCAATGAGCCACCTGCCTTCCAACGCCGTCTTGCCCAACATCGTGCCTATGTACGGCAGCAGTGGGAGTCCGCGGAGGACGATATACCACCAGCGCGTCGCGGTGGCAACCCACGGCGTACATCGAAGCGCCAGCGCACACGGCCGTTTGATCCGCTCGCCTAGAGCGGCAGGCTAGGGTCGTCATCAGCGGTCAATGGTGAACAACAGGAATGGTGCTCTCACCAGGATATGCGCGTGCAAGCAGGAATGCACACACTTTTCGTGAAATGAGGTGACTTATGGCGAGGCTTAGCGAAGACGCAATCCAGACCGCACTCGGCCAAATGCCCGGTTGGTCGGTAGTAGATGGGATGCTCCGCAAGACATACCAGTTCTCGACGTTCCCCGACGGTATCGCCTTTGTCAATCGTGTCGCGGATCTCGCGGAGGAGATGGGCCACCACCCCGACATTGATATCCGCTATTCGACGATTATCGTCAGCCTCTCCTCGCATGATGAAGGCGGCATCACCGAGAGAGACACGACTCTGGCGCGGCGCATCGATGGGCTGCTCGCACGTTAAGCGCCCATCGATCTCCGCTCACTCAAAGATGCGCGTTATGCTCGCGTCGTCGTCTGCTCACCCTCGGCCAGCGCGTGAGCCTCGATCCCCGGCTCGGCAGTCGCACCAGTCTCGGCTGGGGTGACTGGCTCGATGGGCGTTGGCGTGGTGACTACCGGCACGAGAGGCACGCTCCGCTGCCCCTCTGGTAGTGCAGGCTGCGTCGTTCGTTGCATCGTGGCCTCATACGGGCGTTGTTCTTCCGCGGCGGCAACCCAGAACGTGTCGGCTCCCGGCGTATCACCTTGTACGGGCGTCGACGGTGAGGTAGCTGTGGATGCGGATGCGAGTGGCGGGAACGCTGCCGGGAGTGACGGCTCTGGCGCCACCGGCTCTTGCGGTATATCGGTTTGTGAGCCGTTCGTTGCCACCCAGACGGGCGCACTCCATAGCGGCGCGCCTGTCTGCCTGCTCTGTGCCTCCGGTGCGTCAGAAATCTCGTCGCTGATGCTCGCGCGCCCGATTTCCTGGGGAGCGGCATGCCGTGCGCTACTACTGCTGTTCGTCACATCAGGTGGGCGCAGCAGCATTTGCACCGAAACCGTCGCGTTTGGATCATGGCTACCAGGGCTACCAGCGCTGCGGGCGATTGCATTGCGAGGAGATGAGGTGGCGGTCACAAGCGCCCCATCCGCGTTATCGGCCTGGAGGGCCAGAGTATGGCGTACTTCGGCCAGGAATTCAGCGATCTCAGGCCTCCATTCCAGGTTGCCTTTCGGGATGCGCCCCCAAACGCGCTGCGCGTCCTCTAATGCCCCCGCGCGATAGCAGTAGTATCCCAGCGTGGCTCGCGCGTCAAATACACTCATGCGCTGCCACAGCGAGAGGCGTTCCGCCGGTGTCTCCAACTCGCGCTCCTGTACGTCGGTGCTATCCACACGCGCAAAGAGTGACCTGCCGAACAGTTTGAACGGGAAGCCATAATAGAGCGTGAGGAAGCGCGGCGCGGTTGGCGATGACTTGGAGATGCGCGACAGCCCGATAAAGAAGCTGCGCGTCCACGGGCCGCTCTGCCAGACGAAGACCAGCACGAGGAACGCCGCGAAACGTGCCAGATAGCGCTCCCAGGTAAACGTGCCGATCACGCTGGCGACGCCGAGCAAGCCCAAGCCCGCGCCGAGCAGCCACGCGCCATACACCAGCCGCTTGCGGTCCCACCCTAGCAAGTCGTAGTGATGGTGCATTGGTGTCGCCAGGAAGGGCAGCGGGAACTCGGTATGTGGGAAGCCACGCCCGCTGCTGTTGTAGCGCTCGAGGCGCAGGAACATGCGGAAGAAGCGCACGAGGATGCGCGCCGAGATCAGCGCCGATAGTCCCTCCAGCACAAAGACGCCGCCGATGAAGATCAGCACGAACTCCAACCGGCTAATCACCGCCACCAGCGCGAGTAAGCCGCCGAGCGCCAGTGAGCCGGAGTCGCCCATGATAATCTTGGCGCGACGCGGACCCCTGCCCAAGTTGCGCGCCTTCCACGACGAGGGCCAGTTGAAGGGCAGGAAACCCGCCGCCGCTCCGGCAATCGCCAGCATCGCTATCGCGCCGGGCAAAAGGTTGTTGTCACCCTCTCCCAACAGGATCGCAGCGAACGAGAGCGCCGAACTGAGCACCAGCCCACCGCAGAGGCCGTCCATGCCGTCGGCGAAGTCCACCGCCAGCGACGTGCCACTGACGATGAGTGCGGTCATTACCAGAAAGAAGATGACCCAAGCCAATTTCGTATGTATCAGTACATTCCCCAGCAGCGGGATATCACTATAGGGGGGATACGCCAGGCGAGCCGAGAGGCGCGGCGAGACGACGAGGCGGTTGAGCGCCACAGCCGCCGCAAGCGAGACGAAGAGCACACCCGCGCCCTTCTGGATCTCGGAAATGCCCTCGCCACGCTGCACCTTACGCCAGTCATCCAGGAAGCCGATGATGCCATAACATACTGTCGCCAGCAATAGCGTGATGAGCAGTTCCCACTGCATCTGCGGCAGATTGAGGAAATAGCCCGCGCCCACGCCAGCAACCAAAATGGCGAGTATCATTGCGGGCCCGCCGACCAGCGGCAACTCATTCGAGTTTGCCCGTGTCGCCCGCAGCTTGCTCAGCCCTCTGCGCGTATCAACTTTGATACTGCCGCTCGACTGATCGGCGCGGAAATGTCCCTCCTTGCGCTCGCCACTGCGAAACCAGGGGAACAATACAAGCGCAAGCAGGCATGCTACAGCACTGACGACCAGCGCCACGACCAGTGCAATCAGAAGCCTAACTATCATGGAATCCATGGAATCTCACCTGCCCGACGCCCCGCACATCCGCAACGTCGATTCATATTACACACTACAACGGCGCATTTTCAGGCGGGGTAACGCACTATTAGCGCGGCCCAGCCTGCCAATGGCCCTCCTGTTATCCATCAACGCGCTGGTGGGCGTCCCCACCGTCGCGGGTGTAGCCAAGGGCTGCCAGCGCTTCCCGAGCGACCGACCGGTCATCCCAGGGGAGCTTCTCGCGCCCGATGACGATGCTCTGCTCGTGGCCCTTGCCCGCCAGCAGCACAGTGTCACTCGGTCGCGCCCTCCGAAAAGCTTCGGCGATGCCCTCGCGCCGGCCCACTACGCAAACGAATTGCTCGCCCTCGCGTGCGCCAGCTTCTTCCGCTCCTACGGCGATCTCTCGCAGAATGGATGCCGCGTCCTCCTCGCGTGGGTCTTCATCCGTCACTACCGCGAAGTCCGCAAGACGCACTGCCACGGCGCCCATCGCGGGGCGCTTCACTCGGTCGCGGTCGCCCGCCGAGCCAAATACTGCGATTAGCCGCCCCTGCGTCACGGGGCGTAGCACATCCAGTACCTTCGCCAGACTATCCGCCGTATGTGCGTAGTCCACTACCACAGTGAAGGGCTGGCCCGCGTCGATGCGCTCCATGCGCCCCGGGACGCCGCCGAACGTCGCCATCGCTTCGGCCAGTACGTCCGGCGCAATGCCGTGCAGGTAGCCAACCGCCAGTGCCGCCAGACAATTCGACACGTTGAAACGGGCGACCAGGGGTGTATGCACCATGAAATTGCGGCCATCCGGCAAGAACACACGGAAGCGACTACCGCCCGGCTCCAGCACGACATCCTCGGCGCGCACATCCGCAGTCCCGCCGATTCCATAGCTCAGGATCGGCGCGCGACAGAACGGCTTGAGATACGCAAACGATGAGTCGTCAGCGTTTAGCACACAGGCGCGCGGCGCCTCGAAAGGTAGATCCTTCGTGTGGTGTGGGTCCACCGCCTCAAAGAGCATCGCCTTTGCCCGCCAGTAGTTCTCCAGCGTCCCGTGGACCTCCAGGTGCTCGCTGGTGATGTTGGTGATTACCGCGATGTCGTACTCCACACCCCAGACACGATGCAGCTCCAGGCCACTCGATGTCGTCTCCACCACCGCGCTCTCGACTCCGGCATCGGCCATCTGCGCCAGCACACGCTGCACCTCCGGCGCCTCAAGTGTGGTGAAGCGGCTGTTATTGGGTTGCCGTGTCGCGCCGATCTTGAAGTCCACCGTGCTCATCAGGCCGGTACGCCGCCCTGCTGTAGTAAGCACGGCATCGATCAGGTTGGTGGTAGTCGTCTTGCCGTCGGTGCCGGTGATGCCGATGATCTCCATGCGATGCGAGGGGTGCCGGTAGAGCGCGGCGGCCAGCGTCCCCAGTTCACGCCGCGAGTTGGCTACGCGCACATACGTCCGCTCGGCAGGGAAGCCCGCCGGCAGTGGCGCCTCGCCCACCACCAGCGTCGCGCCACGCGCCAGCGCATCGACGATGTAGGCATGCCCATCGACGCGCCGCCCAGAGATCGCGACAAAGCACGCCCCCGGCGTCACCTCGTCCGAGCTATACGTCACCGCCGTCACCGCGCCTGTGACGGGGCCGCTCACGTCCAGCGCGGGCAGCTCCGCGATCAATTTAGCGATCTCCACCGTCACCTCTTTTTCTTCGTCACACCGCCTCATGGCAGAAACAGCGTACCTTCGGCCACGACTACTGACTCGCCACCTATACGCACATCTTGTGCCTGCTTGTCACCGTCCGTGGCAATGGCGATGGTGATCTGGCATGGCCGGCCCATTTCGATGCCCTGTTCCAGCCGCGTCCGTGCCTCACCCTGCTCATCCGGTGTGACGCGCCCGTGGCGCAGCAGATAGACGCCGAACGGCCCGGCGGCGGCGCCCGTCGCCGCATCCTCCACAATGCCCATCTCGGGCGCGAACATGCGCACATGCGCCTGCACGCCGCTTGTCCGTTGCTCCAAGGTGAAGAGATATGCATTGCGATGGCTGCCTGTGGGGCTGATCGCATCGGGCAGATCGGCTGTACTTCTCGCTCGCCCGATCGCCTCCAATGACCGGATGGGGACGTAGAGGAAGGGAACGCCTGCCGAGCCAAACTCGATAGGCAGATCGGGGTCGAAGTCATCCACCGTCAGGCCAAGCGCCGCTGCTAGCAGCTCGCGGTTGCCCTGCCACGCCTCAAACGTCGGAACTGGCTGGTGCATCCACACGAAGCTCAGGTGATCTTCTTCGAAAAGCAGATCGATCGGCAGCGTGCCGACGCCCAATTCCAGGTAGATCGGCTGCTCGTCATAGGCATGGATCGCGCCTTCGTATGCCAGCGCGAACGTCGTT
>DASVOW010000048.1:0-2887 GCA_036383155.1 Ktedonobacterales bacterium | reverse complement strand
GTAGACATCGCGGTGGCGTCCGAAGGTGGTGCCGCCATGCTCGATGCCGGTGAGGAGCGTGGCCTGGATGGCATCGCGCAGCGCGGCAATCTCGGCCTTGCTCAGCGAATCGGCGCGGCGCAACGGATGGATGCGGGCGCGGTACAGGCTTTCGTCGGCGTAGATGTTGCCCAGGCCGGCCACGACGCTCTGATCGAGCAGCACAGCTTTGATGGCGCGCTGTTTTCCGGCAAGTCGCGCGGCGAGGACATCCGCCGTGAAGCTCTCCTCCAACGGCTCGGGGCCAAGTGTGGCAAAGGCTTTGGGGAGCGCGTCCTGCTCGACAAGCGCCAGCCGCCCGAACTTGCGCGGGTCGGTATAGAGCAGGCGGCGCCCGTTGTCCAGATCGAAGGCCACACGGATGTACGGCTCGTCGTCGTCTGGCGCGGCAAAGACGAGGTTGCCCGACATGCGCCGATGGACGATCAGCGCCTGGCCGTCGTCGAGCCGCAAGAGCAGGTATTTCGCGCGACGACCGACCTCGACGACGGTGCGGTCGCGCACGCGCGCCTCGAACTCGGCAGGGTCCATCCCCTGGATGCTGCGTGCCCACAAGACATGGGCCGCCACGATGCGCCGGCCGATCAGTGCTTCGCGCAACTGCCGCGCGACATATTCAACTTCGGGTAGCTCTGGCATGGATGTATTCCCCGTTCTGGCGTCGTCCGCGCGCAAGTATGCTGAATTGCGCTCGACGCTAGCGATCTCTCTATTATACTCCGCAGTGCCGCCAGTCTGCCTGGAATACCTCATTCTCTGCCCGCTCATTCATAGGAACAGCCAATAGCGTGAGCGATGCAGCAGTGGACATCTTTGCCGAGTATATTGCCTCCAAAAAGTCGCGTAACATCTCGCAGCGTTTCCACGATATGCGTACGTGCACATATGCTGGGCGTGCTACCATAGGGAGATGAGGCGACCTGTGCAGACCATGCAAACGATACAAACGATGCAACCTATGACTCTATTCAACAGGCGTGGCCTCCTTGAGGCGGCGCTCCCGGCGCAGCGTGCGCGGCTGGTCAGGCTCTGCGCGCACCTGACAGGCAGCCTAACGGATGCTGACGATCTGGCGCAGGAGACGTTGCTCGAAGCCTGGCGCTCGCTCGACAAGCTGCGCGACATAGAGGGGCTCGATGCGTGGCTCTCGGCGATTGCACGCAACATCTGTCTGCGCTGGATACACTCACGCAGTCGCCATGCGGCGTTGGTCAGTCTGAGCACGCCGGAGCACGATGCTACCCAGTCACCCTTGGAGGACCGTGTCACCGATGGGACGGATTATTTCGCGGACCTCGATCGCGACGACCTCATCATGCTGCTCGAACGCGCGCTGGCATTGCTCCCCGCTGAGACACGGCAGGCACTCGTAGAGACGTACATCCATGAGCACACCTCGCGTGAGGTGGCGACACGATTGGGCATCAGTGAGGGAAATCTACGCATCAGGCTGATGCGCGGGCGGGCGGCGCTCCGTAGCACACTCGCAGGCGATCTGCATGAGGATGCGCTGGCACTCGGCCTCGCGTTGCCCAAAGCATCCAATGTGGCTGAGTGGCAGGCGACACGTATCTGGTGTCCGGCGTGCGGGCGCAGCACGCTGCGCTATAAGGTCGAACGCGAGACTGGCGAGATTGCATTTCGTTGCACGGGCAATTGCGTTCTACCTGACGGCGGGATTGTCCAGTCCTCTATCTCGCGCGAACAATCAGGACCCGCAAGCCCGAAATCGCTCTTGAGCCGCCTGCTGATCGATCTGCATACACACTACCGGGAGGGACTGGAGCAGAGGCATATTGTTTGTCCCTCATGTGCCGCATCAGTACCATTGCACATGACCATGCCTGAGGAATTAGCAGATGCCCCCTGCTCCTGGAGCGGACTTCACGCACGCTGCAAGCATTGCGGCCTGATCGATCTGGCGACACTATGGCATCTCTTGCTCGATACGCCGGAGACGGTGCGCTTCTGGCGCGCGCATCCCCGCATTCGCGCGCTGCCTGAGCGAGAGATCGAATCCGACGGGCGCATCGCCGTCGTCAGTGGCTACGAGAGCGTCACCGACGCCGCACGACTTGAATTTATCTCCGCACGTGATAACCTCGCCCTCCTGGCGATCCATCAGACGTAGCCTGAGCGGGCAGCCCTGCCTTTCTCTATCCTCTAATGCGCTGATCATCGCCACATACCAGCGCTTCCACCCGCATCTACAGCGTACAACCGTCCATGGAGTCTGCTCATGCTTGTTACACTGCGCCAGCGCAACTTCGCACTGATCCTGGTAGGTAGCTTCATCTCACTGATCGGGGACTGGATGCTGCTCGTGGGCCTGCCACTTCGTGTCTATACGCTCACACATTCGACGCTCTCGACCAGCATCGCCTTCATGGTTGGGGCGCTGCCCACGCTCCTTGTTGGCCAACTGGCAGGTGTTTTTGTGGATCGCTGGAATCGCAAACACATCCTGATCGTCGCTAACCTGCTGCTCGCGCTCAACCTGCTGCCGCTGCTGCTGGTGATCTCAGCGCGTGATGTCTGGATCGTCTACCTCGTGCAATTCGTTGCGGCACTGGTGGGTCAATTTCTGCAGCCGGCAGCAGGGGCGATGCTGCCGACACTGGTGGCTGAGGAGATGCTCGTTCCCGCTAACGCACTCAATGGACTCACCACGAATCTGGCGCGGCTGATCGGGCCATCTCTCGGCGGTGCAGTGGTAGCGTTCCTGGGATTACAGGGGATCGCGCTGCTCGATGCGGTATCGTTCCTCGTCGCCGGAGCGATGGCCGCGCTCGTCATGCTGCCGTCGCGCTCAAAGACCATCCTATCCACCGACGGAGAGGCATCCCAT
>DASVOW010000047.1:0-6893 GCA_036383155.1 Ktedonobacterales bacterium | reverse complement strand
GAGTCCTTTGCCATCTGCTGGACAGGAAGCGAATAATAATAGATGTCGTCGCGGTCTTCGTTGAGTTTCCATTCGGTCGGATAAATCACCACACCACCAGCCGGAACATTGGCAATATCCTCAGCCGCCGTCTGCCGGTTCATCGCCACGACGATCTCAGACGTTTCGCGGCGGGCAATGTAGCCATCTTTGCTAACGCGAATGCTAAACCACGTTGGCAGACCCTGAATGTTTGATGGGAAGATGTTCTTGCCACTGACCGGGATACCCATCTTGAAGAGAGCCCGCAAGAGGCAGTTGTTCGCGGTTTGACTGCCCGAGCCATTAACGGTTGCTGCCACAATAGTGAAGTTATTCACTCCCGCCGGACTATCCTGAATGTCCGTGGGCAGCACACTGCGTTGGATGCTTGTGATACTCATCGGCGAGCTGAGCCTTTCTGCATGCGGCGTCGAGATGCCCCCCAGTGGCCGAGAGCACCGGGAGCGTGTGAAAAATTGAAGACACAGAACAGGATTGAAGCAAAAACTTCAAAGCTGTAACCGTACCTCTTATTATAACGCGGCTAACACAGAAGTGGGGCATTCTGGCAATATTGTGATACGCTCGTGAAGCGTCCAAGTTAGGATAGGTGATTAGGCCGTTCCTAGAACAGGACCTTCCTACATTCAGTGTCTTGGACACCTCGCGACACCCAATGACCACTCTGCGTCCATAAATACAGCACTGCTTCGTATGACGTATAATTGCGTAGTGGGCATGACATCGCCTACACTGAGACCAAGAATACCATCCCTGCTACAGCACGTCATATCGGCAACCGACATTCACGCCTGGAGTTCATTGTGCGCAACGTTCCAAACATCCTGACGCTGAGCCGCCTCCTGGCTACTATACCGCTCGTGG
Organism: Ktedonobacterales bacterium; assembly: GCA_036383155.1. Taxonomy (GTDB): domain Bacteria; phylum Chloroflexota; class Ktedonobacteria; order Ktedonobacterales; family JADMIN01; genus DASVOW01. The sequence goes on along the minus strand of DASVOW010000047.1, from coordinate 5,987 downwards.
CACTCGTGCTGGTCGATCAGCCTGTCGCCTACCTGGTCGCCACTGTCATCTTTGCGCTTGCCTCGATCACCGACACACTCGACGGCCGGCTCGCCCGCAAATACCATCTTGTCTCACGGCTCGGCGTCTTCCTCGATCTCACCGCCGATAAAGTGTTCGTCTCTGCCGTCCTCATCGCGCTCGTTCAGGTCCAGGTCATTCCCTCCTGGATCGCCATCGTCATCGTCACTCGCGAATTCCTCGTCTCGGGCTTGCGCTCGCTCGCCGCCGCACAGGGTGTGGTGATTCCCGCTGGGCGCTGGGGCAAGCAAAAGACCCTGCTCACCCTACTGGCCCTCGGCGGCATCCTGCTCGCGCGTGGCCTGCAAGGCAGCACTTCCTTCATCCTTGGCCTCAGCACCGGCCCGGCGCCTCATGGCTTTGCCGACTATCTCCTGGCGCTTGCCGACAGCGTGCTGCTACTCGCCGTCAGCTGGACCATTTTCTCCGCTGTAGAGTATCTACGCGGCGCATGGAGCCTGCTGACCGAGCCAGTCAAAGACTCCTAACCCATTCCCTCGTCAACCATCTACTTCTCGCGCAGATACTCCGACCATCACACCCCGCAATGAGAAGGCCACCCCTGTAATCTACTCTGCCTGACGCTTCATATCCCCCTACAAGGGGCAGGGAGTTAGGCAAAGTCTCATCCTTTCCCCTAACGACCACAAACAAATGGCACAGGTGAGAGGCCTGCGCCATCAAGGCTGGCCACGAAAGCTACCCTGTGGCCAGCCTTCCTGTGATAGCACGAATATACGTGCCATCTGTCCGCTTTACGCTTGTGCCAGCGGGTAAACCGGCAGAGCTATCTTGCCATCGGAAACGCTCGCCAGCACGCCCGCCATCGCGTCGTACCATGCGGCAAGTGCTGTGAGAATGCCGATGTACCCGCCGATACGGGTAATCGTGGTATTCCCGCTCACTGCGCCAATCGCCAGTACCAGGAACGTGAGGAACAGCAGCGCGAACACAAGGGCAGTTGCACCCGTGGTGCGCACTGCTGCGACCAGCATAATGCCCGTGAAAATAGCCCAGCCGAACAAGAAATAGCCCAGGGCTGTGCCGGAGACAAGTTCGACAGCCGCCTTGCCCCCAAAGATCGGTAGGAGCAGCGTACCGAAGGCCAGCCAGAATCCGCCATACGAGCTAAAGGCGGTTGCCCCGAACGTATTTCCGCCTCGGAACTCCCACATGCCGGCGAGTAATTGGACGAGACCTCCATAGAAGAGTGCCAGGCCAACTACGGCTAGTGCGTCACCCTTGTTGGGCAAGAAGCCTGCGTTCGCAGCACTAAGTACGAAAGTCGTCAGCGCGAAAGCACTCAGTCCCAGTGGAGCCGGATTGGCTATCTTGATATCTCTCACGCAGATACTCCTCTCGAGGAAAGGATGAGAACGCCAATGTTCTCTCCACATCCGCAGTGTCGCTTGATGGCCGCACTGTCGCGGCTCATGCATCGAGAGCTACAAACCACGAGAGCGAAGGGGTCGGGTGTCGCACTGCTCCAAGCGCCGCCCGGCTCCGCCGACAGGCGTCTGCAAACCGCCGTGCCAGGGCACTAGAGCTGTTCACCTCTTTTCGATGTCTAGGGCATATGATTCTGGACCGGCATGCTTTCCTACCGGTCACCTGTTGCAGATTATGTGCCGCACGCCGGATGCAAACATTGCTTACAACTGGCACGCAAACCATAACTACCTGTGACCGCATGAAACGAGGTGCGCGACCTGAGAGAATCCCGAAATCCTCGCCGTTACCACAGCTTCGCGTAAAAATCTGATATGATTGCAGCAATGAGTGGGCTTCTATGTCCGCGCATGTCTATGCGCCAAGGCGCACAAGCCAGTGTCGCGTTGCCGGTATGTTAGCGCATATCTATTCGATCCAAGGGGGCAACAATGTCGGCTTCTCAGGGTTCTACCGAACCGTCAGCAACCATCGACGCTCTGCTGCAAGAGACACGACGCTTCCCACCGCCGCCGGAGTTCGTAGCGGCAGCAAATGTACGCGATCCATCTGTCTACCAGCGTGCCCAGGATGACCCTGAGGGATTCTGGGCCGAGGCGGCCAATCGCCTCGATTGGTACCAGCGATGGGATCGAGTGCTTGAATGGAACGCGCCGTGGGCGAAATGGTTCGTCGGAGGCCAGTTGAACGCTTCGTACAACTGCGTTGACCGCCACATTGCTACCTGGCGACGCAACAAAGCCGCCATCATTTGGGAAGGCGAGCCGGGTGATACCCGCGTACTGACCTATCGCGATCTTTACCGCGAGGTCAACCGTTTCGCTGCGGTGCTCCTCGACCTTGGCATCCAGAAGGGCGACCGCGTCGCCTTCTACATGCCCATGATCCCGGAGTTGGCGATAGGCATGCTTGCCTGTGCCCGAATAGGCGCCCCGCACACGGTCATCTTCGGCGGTTTCAGTGCTGAGGCATTGCGCGACCGCATCAACGACTCCCAGGCGAAGCTCTGCGTTACTGCCGATGGTGGCTGGCGGCGCGGCAGCGTCGTTCCTCTTAAGGACACAACCGATACCGCTGTCGCCGAATGCCCCACCATCGAGCATGTGCTCGTGGTGCGCCGCGTCGGTGCGGATGTGCGCCAGGTCACCATGCAGGATGGCCGTGACGTCTGGTATCACGAGGCGCTTGACCGCATCACGACGCAGCTCGTGCCACCCGAGCATCTTGACAGCGAGCACCCACTTTACATCATGTATACGTCCGGCACGACGGGCTCGCCAAAGGGACAGCTTCACACCACCGGTGGCTACCTCGTCGGCACGTCCTTAACGCACGATTGGATTTTTGACCTGAAGGACGACGATGTCTACTGGTGTACGGCGGATATCGGCTGGGTAACAGGCCATAGCTACCTGGTATATGGTCCGCTGGCCAATGGCGCTACCTCCGTAATGTACGAGGGTGCGCCTGATTTCCCGGATAGGGATCGCTTCTGGGATCTGACTGAGAAGTACGGCGTCACGATCCTCTACACCGCACCGACCTTGATCCGTACATTCATGCGCTGGGGCGAGCAGTATCCAGCAAAGCACGACCTCTCTACACTGCGCGTGCTAGGCACTGTGGGTGAGCCGATCAATCCCGAAGCCTGGATGTGGTACCACGAGCACATCGGTCACGGACGCTGCCCTGTTGTCGATACCTGGTGGCAGACCGAGACAGGCCAGATCATGATCTCGCCACTTCCAGGCATCGTGGCAACCAAACCTGGCTCGGCGACCCTCCCATTCCCCGGCATCGACGCCGACATCCTCGATGAGGAAGGCAACAGCGTACCACCCAACACTGGCGGCAACCTGGTGATCAAGCGCCCATGGCCCGCCATGTCGCGTACGATCTGGGGCGACCCCAATCGTTACGTAGCAACGTACTGGAGCAAGTACGAGGGCATATATCTCACAGGCGATGGCGCCCGTCGCGACGAAGATGGCTACTACTGGCTGCTCGGCCGTGTGGACGACGTGCTCAACGTGTCGGGCCACCGCATAGGCACGATGGAGATTGAGAGCGCACTCGTGAGTCACCCTGCCGTAGCAGAGGCGGCGGTTATCGGCGCCAGCGACCCCATCACCGGACAGGCCATCGTTGCGTTCGTCACGCCACGCGGAGGCCACCAGCCCAACGACGCCCTCACCGCCGACCTCAAGGAACATGTCGTAGAGACCATCGGCGCGCTCGCCCGGCCCAAGCGCATCTACTATACAGCCGAGCTACCCAAGACTCGCAGCGCCAAGATCATGCGACGCCTGCTGCGCGACATCGCCGAAGGCCGCGTACTCGGCGACACGACCACATTGCTCGACCCGAACGTCGTCGCTCAAATCCGCGAGCAATACGCCAACAACGAGGGATAACCCTACCGCTTCATCCGTGATAGACCCTCACAAACGCCAGCGCCTCCCACTCTCAGCAGTGGGAGGCGCTGGCGTTTGTCACGAGCAATGAGAAACGTGAGTCATCTATACGGTGTATACAGTGACCTATTCCATCACGCCCCGAGTATGTCGTGCAGTAGTCCAGGCGTAGTTGCCCCAGATGACGTCGCCATCTGCCGAACGGTATCTTCCTGCTGGCGCGCTATAGCCAGGCGGAAGAATGAGCACATTGAAAAATCTCGGTTCCCGCACTAATGCACATACATCCGCAAGCTCAGCTAGCAACTGACCGGCTAGCGCCGGCATCGCAAAGTAGACGAACTCGCCGATATTGGCGAGAATCCATCCTTCCAGCAACCCGTCACGCTCTGGCTCATAGGGCGTGACAAATGCGGGAGACGTACAGCATGCCTGGAAAGCAGCGTACTGTGCGATGCCCCAACCGGCGAACATGAGACTGCTGTGCCTTGAGCATGCCTCGTCCAGGATGTCTTGCGAGCGCTCGCTAATCAAGGGCTCAGGCGGAAGCGCCGATTGCAGAAAGGATAAGGTCGCAGTCGCTGGCTCGGTAACGATCATGGCGGGGTGTTCCCCGTCCCCGCCACCGAGCACAAGTTGATCAGGCGTGCAGCCAAATTCATCGCCGCCTGACCCAACGACCGCTTCCAACGGATGATACAGCGGTAGGCCAGCGAAGAATCCTACCAACTCATGATCGAACGTATCAATATAGCTCATCGCGCGCAACTCAAAACGTCCGCCCAAGCGCCTGATCCCATGGTTGAGGCGCGGCGACGCGACGCACAATATCCTCGCGATCACGCACATAGAGATAAAGCTGCGCGAAGAACTCCTCTTCCGGCAGCGGATACGTGGGGTTGATGCAGAGGTAACGATACGGCCAGGGCGAGCGTACACCCGGCTGGCATAACACTTCGATGCGCCGGCCTACGCGCAGACGATACGTAAGGCCGGCCTGGATCCGCGAAGGCAGATCGAGGTAGCCCTGGCGGTCCAGCTCATCCCACAGCGTGTCACCAAGGGTAGCACGCGCAACCTCGCGCCCCCGCACCCGTGCGGCGGCATAATCAGCGCGAGTGAAGCCAACGCCGGCTGTGCGCTTGGGCAAGTGATCCCAGCGCCGCAGCCAGGGACGTTCGAGCGCCGGAGCGCCATCGTCCCCCGTGAGAGGAGGCATCCCAGCGATCCGGCGCCACCAATCGGAGAATCTAACCGCCAGCGATTGGCGCAACGATCTGATACTCCTCAACCTTTGGGTCGAAAGGCGCCCGATCCAGTACGTGCTGCCCATCCACCTTCTTCGAGACCATACAACCGTTCTCACGTGCCTCTCGCAGGATACGCTCGGCTGCTGCGATCTGCTGGCGCGCCTCCTCAGTGTCAGTGGTTGCCCACTCGACGACCTGGTGACCGTGCCGGTTCGCTACGATGATACGTCCCATTGATCTCTCCTGCTAGCAACTATCTGTCACTCTCAGGCCACAACACGGATCTGGGCAAACACTCGCGCGCCACTGGCACACCCAAGCGTCGCCCTCCGTTGTCCTATCATACGGTACGTCTCATTGTAAGACACTGTCAAGGCTGCTGGAGCGCTGTGCAAGCCCGGCTACAGCACGTTCGAGATGATCTTGTATTGCGCGGACAGCTGCGGCCCCAGATAGACTAGAATGGCGATGACGACCACGGCAATCAAGACGAAAATCAACGCGTATTCCATAAGGCTTTGCCCTCTGGAACGACCAGACAATAAATTCGTCATATGCGAGTTCTCCCCTCGAGCGGCCCAGTAAACTCAATTCGCAGCATTGCACTCCGGCAGATTGGCAAGATCGTATCCCCATATCTCAGAAGGTGCATATGTAGCCTGTTAGGCAAAGCTTGATCGTCTCACTAAAGATAACAGCGCGGCCCGCCCAAAGTAACATGGTGAGATGGGAATACTCGTATGCCCGCTCGTCAATGACCTCATAAGCAGCGGAAATGCCGCCGGTAATCCCAGATTTCACGGCAAATTGGTCG
>DASVOW010000046.1:0-2166 GCA_036383155.1 Ktedonobacterales bacterium | reverse complement strand
ACGCACCTGTTGCGGCGTTGGCCGCTGCTGCGTCGCGAGCCAGAGAGCAAGCTCGCCGAAGCCAACCTTGCCGATCAGGTCGCCAGCCAGGTCATGACCGAGCAATTGGATGCGGTCAGCGTCAGACGTGCCTATCCCGGTCGGATACTGGATCGGCTGCTGCTCCCCCATTTGTCATCTCCTTCCGGCATACACTGCGTGCGTGCCCGGCCGCGGACACGGCAATGGATTGCTCAGCTCTCTCCCACGGATGCATCAGCAGACTCGTCATCCAAAGAACCAATGCCCACCGGCCGGCTGAGCCATGCGCGTACGGCGTCACTATCCTGGCCGAGTGCAGGTGGCGGTAGCTCATAGCGTGCCGGTGTCGCGGAGAACGTGATGGGGTTACGGATCATCGGTATGGCCTCGTTGCCGGTGCCCACCTCCACCACGGGATCCAGCCCTATTTCGCGTGCGAATTCGACGCCGCCCGCGATGCTGTTAATGGGACCACACGATACACCAGCCTCGCTCAACGCATGAAACCACTCGTAGGCGGTCTTCGTGCGCAGGCGTTCGACCAGATATGGTCGCAGCAGGTCACGATTGCGGGTGCGGTCGTCGTTGTTGGCGAAGCGCGGGTCGTTTGGCAGGTCAGGGAGCCCGAGAACATCGCACAACTTGCGGAACTGCCCGTTGTTCCCGGCGATCACAATGAGTTCCACATCCGCGGTCGGCAGTGGCTCATAAGGGAACAGGCTCGGGTGGGCGTTCCCCATGCGCTTGGGGACGACTCCGCCGGCCACGAAGGCCGACGTGTGGTTGACCAGCCCCGAGAGCGCGGAGGCCAGCAAGCTCAATTCTACATGCTGGCCCTCTCCGGTGCGATTGCGGGAGTTCAACGCGGCCAGAATGCCGATAGTGGCATGAAGGCCCGCCATCACGTCAAACACCGAGATGCCAGACCGATATGTGGGTCCGTCTGGATCGCCGGTGAGGCTCATCAACCCCGACATCGCCTGCACCACCAGATCGTAGCCCGGGAGGGAAGCGCCTTCCGCCGTCCCGAAGCCGCTAATAGATGCGTAGATCACTCTAGGGTTGTGCTGCTTGACCGCATCGTAGTCCAGGTCAAAGCGCTTGAGCCCACTGGGCTTGAAGTTCTCGATGAACACATCCGCACGAGCGGCAAGCTCCTGGGCAAGCCGCAGATCTTCAGGATTTTTGAAGTCCAGTATTACCGACCGCTTATTACGATTGATGGCGAGGTAATACGTAGATACGCCATCGCGGACGGGCGGCATCCACGTGCGAGTGTCGTCTCCGGTCGGTCCCTCGACTTTGATCACCGTCGCGCCGAGGTCGCCAAGCAGCATCGTGCAATACGGGCCGGCGAGCACCCGCGAGAAGTCGGCGATCAGCAAGCCATCGAGTGGGCCCGATGGCCGTCCCTCATCTGTGTGGATATTCTCTGACGTCGGGTCTGACATCGGGCTTCAGCCTCCGCTCCACTCGCTTGCCAGCCACCTGCAGGAGCTCTGCCCCTCCCCGTTGTGCCCCGTCTAGTCGCGCTCTAGCATGTACGTTGTCCGCACGGCGGACAAGTGTCCGTAACCAATGGTAATCGACGTCATGGGCGATGTCAAGGTGTTTGTGGTATGGGAGCGTGCGGCAATTACGCTCCTGCGACGACCGTGACCTCCGGCCGGTTGCGGTGTAATGTCCAGTCGATGCTAATCGCTTCGGCGGTCTGCAACAGCAGCGGCAGATACTTCTCGGTGAGCGTCTCGATGCTCGTCTCTGCCGCGTGAACGCTGACGTTGAGCGCGGCGACTACATGGGTATCGCTATCGCGTACAGGTGCGGCAATGGAACGAATGCCGGGCGCCAGTTGCTCGTCAGTAAGCGCCCATCCTCGCGTGCGCACCTCGCATAGTACGCGATCACGCTCGTCCGGGTCAGGATTCCACCGGGGCGTGATCCCCGAGCGGCTCGGTTCGGCGAGTGTCCTTGCGAGCTTATCGGGCGTGAGCGTAGCCAGCAGCACTTTCCCAAGAGATGTCTGCAGGGCAGGAAATCGGGTGCCAATGGTGACCGCGAACGTGATAACCTTGGGCACCGCTACGCGCGCACCGTACACGATATCGGATCCATCCAGTTGTGCGAGCGAGGAAGATTCGCCTG
>DASVOW010000045.1:0-3044 GCA_036383155.1 Ktedonobacterales bacterium | reverse complement strand
GATGAGGCGGTCAACTGGGTGGTGATCCACCATCTCGCGAACATCGTCTCGAATAGCTGGGGCCTCTCGACCGACCTGGCCTCTCCAGGCAAGGCCAACCGCGACGAGCGCATCTTCATGCAGGCGACGGCTGAGGGCATCGGCCTGAACTTCTCGTCGGGCGATAATGGCGACGAGCTCGCCAATACTGGCGTGAAGAGCGTCGATTATCCGGCCAGCTCGCCGTGGGTGACCGCGGTCGGTGGCACGAGCCTCTTCCTGAATAACGACAACGGCTACAACTTCGAGACGGCCTGGGGCACGGGCTTCCAGCGCCTCTACAGCTGCGCGGCGTATACCACCAACTCGTCTACGGGTCTGCGCGAGTGCAGCAGCTACAAGCCGACGCCGCTGGACCTTGGATTCGACGGTGGCGCGGGCGGCGGCCTGAGCTACAACTTCGCGGGGCAGCCGTGGCAGTCGGCGATTAGCGGCATGAACGCGGGCGGCTTCGGCACGGTCGGCACACACCGGGCAGTGCCGGATGTGGGCCTGCTGGCCGACCCATATACGGGCGCGAATGTCTACATCACCGACCTCTCGGCAGGCGATACCAAGCCGGAGATCGAGCCGTATGGCGGCACCAGCGTCGCTTGCCCGCTCTTTGCCGGCGTGATGGCGCTGGTCGATCAGGCACGCGCCAACAAGGGTCTGGACCACGCCGGTCTGGCCGCGCAGTATCTGTATAATCTGCCGTCGGGCGCGGTGCGCGATGTCAGCACGCCGCCGGCTGGCGTGGGCAACCCGGTGGCGGGCGATAGCAATGCCTTCGCGCTGTACTATGGCAGCCGCTACTCGGGCACATTCTTCTCTCCGAGCTTCGACCAGGATAGCTCACTGACCGCTACGAGCGGCTGGGACGATACGACCGGCGTCGGCACACCGTACGCACCGTCGTTCGTCGCGGCACTCTCGAACGGGTAGAAGGGCGACCTGATCCAAGGGCGGGCGGTTGAAACCGCGCCTAGGGGCGCCCGCGGGCGCTACGAAGTCCACCTGCGTGGACTGGAGAGAGGCGATTTCACCGTTCGACGCCAATAGGTCACGAGCCCCGTAAGGTTTGCAAGCCCTCAGCTCCTGCGGCTGGGGGCTTTGCATTGGCCAGGGAGATTTGACTCACGTGTCAAATACGGTGGCCAAGGTCTTGACTTTCCTATGGGAAGTGCGTTTTAATTATCTATGCAGTCAATTAATTGATGTATGTGTCGCTGGACTGGAGGTGAGCGTTATGGCACGTAGACCGGCGCCGCCTGGTGTGGACCGGCGGGAGCAGATACTCGAAGCGGCGCTCGACGTGTTTGCCGAAGAGGGGTTCGATGGAGCCACCACTAAGGAGATCGCCGCTCGCGCGGACGTGACTCACGGCCTGATCTACTTCTATTTTCCGAGCAAAGACGATCTCTTCAACGCCGCCTTCGAGCATCAGGCGCAGAGTGACTTTGCCCGGCTCGACTTCTCGGACGAGGGTGACCGCAATGATGCGGCGGAAGAGATTCTGCGGCGTGTTGTCGTGCGTCTGCTCGAAGTGCTGGGCTCGCCGCGCAGTATGCGGATCACGCGCATGATGATGCGCATGTCGGCCAACCGTGAGCCAGGTACATCGAGCGGGGATACGGGCGATGCAGGGCATGGGGGACACGGGCCAGCGCACGAGGCGATGCACAAGCGCACGCAAGCCATTCTATCGAGCCTGACGGAATGCCTGAGGGCGCAGATGGAGCGGGGGGCGCTCCGATCGATGGACCCGCAGCTGGCTGCCGAGCTGCTGCTTGGTAGCATCGTCGTCACGATGGTGCGCCGCTTCAAAGCGCCATGCGCAGCTGACACGCAGAGCCTGGAAGAACTTGCGGATGCGATCAGCGGTCTGTGGGCCCATGGTCTGGTATCTGCACGAGGCACTACACCACTGCGGGAAGAGAATGCGCGAGATGAGGGCACTGCTGAGGAAATGCCGAGGCCGGAGGTGCCAGCGTCTGCTCCCCCAACCGTAGCATCTGATGCGACTACACCGACCGCGACAACGATTCTTCTCACGACACAGGGAATTTGAGAGACATGGAAAACACTCCAGACGCACCACAGAGACAACAGACACTGGCCGCGCAGGCAATAGGCGAGGAGCGCGTGCGCCTGCGTGGATTCGCTCTCGCGGGTGTGCTCGCGAGCCTGATGATGACGCTGCTGCTCGCAGCGCTCGACCAGTCGATTGTCAGCACGGCGTTGCCGCACATTATCACAGATCTTCATGGGGGCTATGACCAAATAAGCTGGGTCGTCACCGCATATTTGTTGACCTCGACGACAGTGATCCCGATCATCAGCAAGCTCTCCGATCAGTTCGGGCGCAAGTGGTTCTTGGTCGCGGGTGTGGTCGTATTCCTTGCTGGGTCGGCACTGTGCGGCACAGCACATGATATGAATCAGTTGATTCTGTATCGCGGCCTGCAGGGCTTCGGCGGCGGCGCAATCATGTCGCAGGTCTTTACGCTAATCGGCGACATCTTTACGCCTGTGGAGCGCGCTCGCTGGCAGGGACTATTCACCGGGGTCTTCGTGCTGGCCAGTGTCGTCGGCCCGACGCTGGGCGGCTGGATTACCGACAATACGACGTGGCGCTGGATCTTTTACATCAACCTGCCGATCGGTATCGTCGCGCTGATCTTGCTGGTCTTCCAGCTGCCGACGCACATCTCGCTGCGGAGCAGCGCGTATCGGGGGTGGGCAGCCATCCGGCGCATTGACTTTCTCGGCGCGCTGACGGCGGCTGGAGCGACGGTGTGTCTGCTGCTGGGCCTGACCTGGGGCGGGCAGATGTATCCATGGGACTCGGTGCAGGTCATTTCCACGCTAACGGCGGCGGGCGTGCTCTTCATCGTATTCTTCATCGTCGAGCGCTTTGTTGCTATTGAGCCGATTCTGCCGCTGGATCTGTTTCGCAATCAGGTGTTCGCAGCGGGCTCGGCCCTCGCGCTGATGGTCGGTATGACGCTCTTCGCGGTGGTGAT
>DASVOW010000044.1:0-4363 GCA_036383155.1 Ktedonobacterales bacterium | reverse complement strand
TACACCGTTGCACCATCTGTGTGCTGCGTTTGTCACACCTCATCCATTGTCTAATGAGCCTTCGATATGTTCTCACACACCAGTGCTGGTAGAGGAGAGGGCGATCATGGACATCTCCGGCAGCTACACATTGTATGCGCCTCGCGAGCGTGTGTGGGCGGCGCTGCTCGACCCCGACATGCTCAAGCAAACCATTCCCGGCTGCGAGCGCCTCGATAAGGAGTCCGAGGATACATTTCTGCTCCGCCTGAATATCGGCGTCGCCTCCGTCAAAGGCATCTACGACGGCACACTGCGCCTCTCAGACCTTCACCCACCCGAACGCTATCACATGACGGTCGACGGCAAAGGCGCGCGTGGCGTGCTCCACGGCGATGGCACCCTCTCGCTGGAGCCGCGCGACCCAAACACCACCGTCGTCTCCTATAGCGGGCAGGCGCAGCTAGGCGGGCCCATCGCCGGTGTAGGCATGCGTGTCGCCAGTGGTGCCGCCAACATGCTGATCAAGGCGTACTTCTCCAGGCTCGCCGACCTGCTTGCCGAGCGCGCACCCGTCGCCGCCTCGGTAAGCACCGCCGCCGATGTCCTGCCAGAAGAAGTCGTCGATTCTCCCTTGGAAGGCCCTCCGCCGGTGCAGGCCGCTGCCGATGCTGCGCCAGCACGAGTGGCTACCCCCATCGCTTCCGCTAGGCCCCCCGCCGTAAACCTGCCCGAGCGCGGCCCGCTCATGCGGCTCGTGCGGCGTGCTGGCCTGAGCGATGGCTCTATTGAGAGCGAGCGGCGCTGGGCGCGCGGCATCATCGGCGCCCTCCTCCTCGTAGCGGCAGGGATCGTGCTGATCGCCGTGCTCGCGGGCCGCTCAGAACGCCGCGAGCGCGTCTAGCCGGCTGGGCGATCACCTGTCACAGCCGCGTACACCCATACATGGCGTATCAGCGCATCGTATTTCAACTGGAAAGGCAGTGACACCGCACCACGACAACACATCCCGCTTTCCTCACACACGTGGCATCCTTCGCACTCTGGCACCATGAACATGAGTCTCGCGTAGTGTGGCCTCTGTAGCATTCGAGCGAGCGCGGCAGCGCACCTTGCGCCGGGACGCTTCGGCGCATGCGATGAAGGGATCGACGCATATGCAACAGATGATTCGTGTGAAGGTAAACGGAGTCGCGCGGCAGAGCATTGTCGAGCCGCGCCTGCTCCTCGTCCACTATCTGCGCGACACACTGAATATGACCGGCACACACGTCGGCTGCGACACAGGCCAGTGTGGCGCCTGCACGGTGATGCTCAACGGCCAGCCCGTCAAGAGTTGCATGGTGCTCGCCGTCCAGGCCGACGGCGCTGAAGTGGGCACCGTCGAGGGTCTGGAGGTGGGCGGCAAATATCACCCCATCCAGCAGGCATTCTGGGAACAGCATGGCTTGCAGTGCGGCTTCTGCACCCCCGGCATGATGATGGCCGCCGTCGGCATCCTCGAGCGCAATCCCAACCCCAGCGAAGAGGAGATCCGCGAGCAACTGGAAGGCAACCTCTGTCGCTGCACCGGCTATCAAAACATCGTCGCCGCCGTGCAACAAGCCGCGAAGATGATGCAGGCGAGCGCGCAGCCCGCGCAGCAGCCACAGCCGGCGGCAGCGCCCATGGCCGGCGCGGTGAGCGGCGAATAGAGGGGAAAGGAGCGTCTTGCGATGTCAGTCACCCGCATGTTCGGCGCCTCAGTCAAGCGGCGCGAAGATCCCCGTCTAATCACCGGGCGCGGCCTCTACACCGACGATGTCAGGCTGGTCGGCATGCTCCACATGGAGATCCTGCGCAGCCCCTACGCCCACGCCAAGATCACGCGCCTCGATGTCTCCAAGGCAAAAGCGCATCCCGGCGTCGAAGCGGTCTACACCAGCAAAGACATCGAGGGCAAGCTTAACCCAATGCCCTGCGTCTGGCTCCTGCCCGACTCCGACCTCAAGGTGCCAGTCTATCCCGTGCTGGCAACCGACCGTGTACGCTACACGGGCGACGCAATAGCCGCTGTCATCGCTGATAGCCCCTACACGGCGCGCGATGCTCTCGACCTGATCGAGGTAGACTACGAGCCGCTGCCCGTCGTAACGGATGAGGTAGCGGCGCTGGAGCAAAATGCTCCCCAGCTTCACGACGACGTATCCGGCAACCTCAACTATCACTGGAAGTTCCACAACGGCGATGTCGATGGTGCGTTCCGCAACGCCGAAGTCACCATCAAGCAGCGCTTCGTCCAGCAGCGCCTCGTGCCCAACGCGATGGAGCCGCGCAGCACCGTCGCCCAGTGGAACCCCGGCGCCGAGGAGATGACGGTCTGGAACACTACACAAAACCCACACATCGCGCGTTTCGTCTTCTCCGTCATCACCGGCATCCCTGAGCATAGGATCCGCGTGCTCGCGCGAGACGTAGGCGGCGGCTTCGGCAGCAAAATCGACATGTATCCCAGCGACATGCTCACCATGTTTGCCTCCAAAGAGCTTGGCCGCCCCGTGAAGTGGACGGAGGACCGCCGCGAAAACTTCATCGCGACGATCCACGGCCGCGCACAGACACACGACGCCGAGATCGCCGCCACACGCGACGGCAAGATCACCGCCGTGCGCGTCAAGTCCTACGCCAACATGGGCGCCTATGTGACCACTGGCCCCGGCCCCGGCGTGCCGACCTGGCTTTTCGCGCTGATCGTGCCCGGATGCTACACCATCCCTGCCCTGAGCGTGGATGTCTTCGGCGCCTTCACCAACACGACGCCAACCTCCGCCTATCGCGGCGCCGGTCGCCCAGAGGCGGCGTATCTCATCGAGCGCATGGTAGACCTGCTCGCCGACAACCTGCAGATGGACCCGGTCGAGCTGCGCCGCAAAAACTTCATCCCATCCGATGCCTTCCCCTACACCACCGCTGGCACACTGGCCTACGACAGCGGCAACTACGAGCTAACACTCGGCAAGGCGCTGGAGATGATAGACTACCCCGCCGTGCGCCAGGAGCAGCAGCGCCTGCGCCAACAGGGCCGCTACATGGGCATTGGCTTCTCCACCTACGTCGAAGTCTGCGGCCTCGCGCCATCGAAAGCCGCCGGCGCGATGGGCTTCCAGGGTGGCCTGTGGGAGCCTGCGACGGTGCGTGTGCTGGCCACCGGCAAAGTGCAGGTCTACACCGGCACAAATCCCCACGGCCAGGGTGAGGAAACCACCTTCGCGCAGATGGTGGCCGAAGACCTCGGCATGAACGTCGAGGACATCGATGTGATCCACGGCGACACCGGCGCCATCTCGATGGGCTGGGGCACCTATGGCAGCCGCACGACAGCCGTTGGCGGCACCGCCATCAAGATAGCGACACAGAAGGTGATCGAGAAATCGAAGAAGCTGGCCGCCCATCTGATGGAGGCCGCCCCCGAAGACATCGTCTTCGACCACGGGCGCTTCCATGTGCAGGGCAGCCCCGGCAAGGCCCTCACCATCCAGGATATCGCGCTGCAAGCGAATCTAGCCTGGAATCTGCCCGAAGGCATGACTCCCGGCCTGGAAGAGCAGCACTTCCACGACCCGACCAACTTCACCTTCCCCTTCGGCGCGCATGTCTGCATCGTAGATGTAGATCCCGAGACCGGCGCGGTCGCCATCAAGCGCTACGTCGCCGTAGACGATGTCGGTGTAGTGATCAATCCGATGATCGTGGATGGGCAGGTACACGGCGGCATCGCGCAGGGCATCGGCCAGGCGCTCTACGAGCACGCCATCTACGATGACGGTGGCAACCTCATCACCGGCAGCATGATGGACTACACCGTGCCGAACGCGACCCAGATCCCGCATTTCGAGACGGCGCGCACCGAGACCCCCTGCCCCCACAACGTCACGGGCGTCAAGGGCGTCGGTGAGACCGGCACGATTGCGTCAAGCCAGGCCGTCGTCAACGCCGTCTGCGATGCGCTGTCTCCGCTCGGCATCAAGCACATCGACATGCCGCTGACGCCCGAGCGCGTCTGGCGTGCCATCCAGCAGGCCAGGAGTGCCCCGTCGTCGCAGAGCGCGAGTGCCCCTACGGGTGGACAGCCAGGCAATTAGCCAGGTGAGGAGGGAAAGAACGCTATGTATTCGAATGACTTCGCGTATCATGCCCCGTCCTCGCTTGCCGAGGCGCTCCAGCTCTTGGGACAGAGCGACGGCGGCGAGGTAAAGGTGCTCGCGGGTGGGCAGAGCCTGCTCCCGCTGATCAAGCTACGCCTGGCCGAGCCCGCGACACTGGTGGATATGCGCAACATACCCGAGCTACGGGGCATCTCAGAGGAGGGGAATGGCGTCGTCATCGGCGCCATGACCCCCTACTT
>DASVOW010000043.1:0-4595 GCA_036383155.1 Ktedonobacterales bacterium | reverse complement strand
CGGAGCCGGAGTGCGCGATCGTGTCTCGGGTGTGCATACCAAGAGCGTTTCGCGCTGATACTCGCTGAAGCCTGCAGTTTGCAGCGTGGATGCGAGTTGTGGGGCGAATTCAGCGATCCATTGGATAGCAGGTATACGCCCCTGTGACGCGAACGCCGCTCGCAATGCCCCACACCAGTCCTGCTCCGCCGCATCGCTAGGTGGCGTGTGGGGGATCGCGACGTTGCTCTCGATGGTGTCACTTGTGGGATGCAGCAGCACGGTGAACGGGCCAACGAGGGTCGCAGTGCGAGTCTGTGGCCGGATCTCGATGACATACTGCTGAACGCGTTCCGCGATAGTCACGCGCTGTCACCTTTCTTTCCGCTGACAACAGTGGTGCGATGAGAGGCCACGACGGGTCGCTCATCAACGGCTTGCTCATGATCTCAATCTACCGCGCGGCGTGAGGCTCTGCTTGGTGCGCTCAGAGGCGGACGAGACGGTAGCCGACGCCGGGTACGGTGAGGATGTAGCACGGGTTGGCGGGGTCCGGCTCGATCTTGCGGCGCAGGCGGCGGATGTAGACCCAGACGAACTCGATCTCCTGGCTGTAGGCGGCACCCCAGACGCGCTCCAGCAGCACCTCATGCGAGAGCACCATGCCGGCGTGCTGGGCGAGCACACGCAGCAGCTTGAATTCGGTCTTGCTGAGCGAGACGGGCTGGCCGGAGACGCTGACGATGCGCTGGGCAAAGTCTACAGTGAGCTCGCCGCTCTGGAAGACCGGCTCCTGCGCGCTCGCGCGAGCGCTTGCCTGGCGTGTGCGCAGCACGACACGCACACGCGCCAGCAGCTCCTCGATGCTAAACGGCTTGACGATGTAGTCCACCGCGCCGAGATCGAGCAGCCGCGCGCACTCGTCGGGCTCGTGGCGCCGCGCCAGCACGATGATCGGCGCACCGGTCGACTCGCATATCTGACGTAATACACTACTCGCATCAGTGCCCGCCGACGCCGCATCCAGCAGGATCAGGTCGGGTTCCTCCAGGTCGATAAGCTGGCGAGCTTCGCCGATCTCGCGAGCGATGACGGGACGATAGTGCTGCGCCTCCAGGTTTGCGCGGAGGTAGCGCACCATGCGCGGGTCGCCATCGTGGACCAGGACGACGGGTTTTGCTCGCGGCGCGATCAGGCGTGTCCCCGCGAGACTCCCTGACATGGCGCTTTCGCCTGAGGCGGCATGTGCATCGCTATCGCCGCCTTGCGTATCCTGAGAATCCAGGCGGGCGACGGTGATGGGCAGCAACGGCCACGAGGCAATGAGCAGCAGTCCCTGGCCGGAGGCGGGCGACTCGGCATGCAGACGGCCTTTGTGCGCCTGGAGGATCGCTCGCGCCAGGGGCAGCCCCAAGCCGCCGCGCACCTGCACCTCAGGCAACTCGGCCAGCCGGTAGAAGGGCTCGAAGAGGCGTTGCAGGTCGGCGGGGCGCGCAGTGTAGCCAAAGGTGCGCACGCTGACCTCGACCTCGTCGCCGCGCGGGCGCACACTGACACGGATAGGCCCGCCATCGGGCGAGAGCTTGACGGCGGCTTCCAGCAGCAGATCGAGCGCCTGCTCGACGCGGGCGGCATCGGCGGTGATCGCGGGGGTGATGCCGGGCACCGCAAGCTCGAAGGAATGATGTGGAGCGCGGGGCTTCCAGCCCGGCATGATGCTCATTAACAGATCGCCTAGCTCCACGGGTCCCAAGCGCAACGCGTCGCGGGAGTGGAGCTGCGCCAGATCTGCGATGGCCTGTGCCGCCTCGCGTAGCGCGGCGCTCTCGCGAGCGATCTCACGCGCCATTTCGTGGTGCTCATCGGCATCCAGACGGCGCGAGGCGGTGAGCAGCTTAGTGGCGAGTAGATGGATGTCGGCAAGTGGAGTGATGAAGCCGCGCGCGAGCAGGTCTCCTACTTCCGCTGGTGCCGCTGGTGGCGTGGAGGCAGCTGGCATGGGATGCATCGACTGCAGCAGCACGAGCGCGCGTATCGGGTGCGCTGAGTCTCCGGCGATAGGCAGCAGGGAGATGCGCAGCGACGGGAGCAAGCCGAGTTTATCATCAGCGGCGGGGGTGGAGAGCAGCACAGTCGCGCTCACGGGCTCGCGGACATCAGGCGCGGGCAGGACGGAGAGCGGCGCAAGTTGTGTACGGGCGGCGGCGGGATCGAGCGCGCGCGCGGCGAGGCGTTCGAGGGCATTGCCGAGTGATGTGCCGGCCAGATCGGCCGCGGTGACGCCGAGCAAGGCTTCCGCCGCTGGATTCATGTCGCACACGCTGCCATTGCCATCCACAAACAGGGTTCCATCGGTAAGCTGCGCGGTGAGCGCCGCCAGGAGCGCGAGCGCGGCGTCGCGTCCATGCTTGCGGGCGCTGCTCCGTACAGTCACATGCGGGGAGGTCTCGGGTTGCGCCGAGGACGTGTGCTGCGCGGCATGGAGGCGCGAGGAGTGATGTGTAGATTGTCGATGGCGTGGCACGCGAGAATCAGGCACGAGGATGAATACCTTGCTATTGCCTTACAATTTGCTTCACTCTCGCCCGAGAGTGCGAGAATTGTGACATCTCATGATACTATATACTGGTTGAGATATGCGTGCAACGTTGCGCTTGCGTGCTATGCGCCTGAAATGTGCGTTCAGGTGATTGTCAGGCGGAGCGGCATGGCTGAAAGGCCGATGTCAGGCAGCCACGCTACAATCGATGAAGCGTGTGAGCGCAATCGCACGAAAGGGATAGAACACAAGAATGCAAACGGTGACTACGGCGGGCGCACCACCCTCCTGGCGCTCGACCCTCTCAGCCTACGTCAACCTGATGAAGCCGCATGTGACGATCTTGCTGCTCGGCACGACGCTGGCGGCGATGGTGGTGGCGCAGGGTAGCATGCCTGGGTGGGGGCTGACGCTGGCGACGCTGCTTGGCGGAGCGATGGCGGCGGGCAGCGCCAATGCGATTAATTGCTACTGGGACCGCGACATCGACCAGATCATGAGTCGCACGAAGAAGCGCGCGCTGCCGGCGCGGCGAGTGCCTGAGACGCATGCGCTGCTGTTTGGGTTGCTGCTGGGCGTGGGCTCTTTCGTCATCCTGTTTCGCTTCGTCAACCTGCTGAGCGCTTTGCTCGCGGTGGGCGCGATCCTGTTCTACGTGCTGGTCTATACGATGTGGCTGAAGCGCACGACACCGCAGAATATCGTGATCGGCGGTGCGGCGGGCGCGATGCCGGTGCTGGTGGGCTGGGCGGCGGTGACCAATTCGGTCGGGATTGCCGCTCTGTGGATGTTCCTGGTCATCTTCCTGTGGACGCCGCCGCACTTCTGGGCGCTCTCGCTGCTGCTCAAGCAAGACTATGCGCGGGCGAATGTGCCGATGATGCCGGTGGTGCTGGGGGAGCGCGAGACGTATCGCCAGATCGTGCTCTACACGCTGCTGCTGCTCGCGGCCTCGCTGATGCTCTTTGCCACACGCGCCATGGGCGGCTTCTATCTGGTGTCGGCGACGCTGCTTGGCCTGGGCCTGCTGGTGCTGGCAGTGTTGGTAGGCTGGAAGAAGACGCTCAAAAGCGCGCGCACGATGTTCTGGTTCTCGAATTACTATCTGGCGCTGATCTTTGCGGCGATGGTCATCGATCGGGTGGTCCGCTAGACAGGGGCGCAGGCGACATATGAAGCTACGATTGGTCTCGCGGGTGCTGGTGCTGGCGCTGGTGGTAGTCGTCGGCTCGATCATCGTCGTGCACGATCGCCTGGCACAGAGCCATCCCACGTCCACACCGGCGTCCAAATTGGCGGGCATCGATCTTGGGCGCGAGCCGGCGCCAAACTTCGCGCTGGTGGACCAGAATGGCGCGCCGGTCTCGCTTGAGGCGCAGCGCGGGCATCCGGTCGTGCTGACGTTCCTCTATACACACTGTCCGGATGAGTGCCCACTGACGGCGGAGAAGCTGCACACGACGGTGCAGAGCCTGGGGCCGCGTGCGGCAGATGTGCGCTGGCTGGTGGTGAGCATCGACCCGGTGGGCGACACGCCCGCGGATGCGTCGCAGTTCGTCGCCGCGCATCACCTGACGGGGCAGGTCCATTATCTGCTCGGTACGCAGAGCCAGCTCCAGCCGGTCTGGGACGCGTATCATATCGCCGTGCAGCCGGGGGCGGATGCTCAGGCACAGGTGCGCTCCGTGACCCATAGCCTGGGCGTCTATGTCATCGACGGTCAGGGGCACGAGCGCGCCTATTTTGATCAGACGTTCGATCCCGGAGAGCTGACCGGCGATCTGCGTGCGCTCTTGGGCTAATCGTGGGCTGATCGTGGCGGTGGCCCTACGCGCATCCTCACGTGAGGAAAGGGGCGATCAGTCGTTCAGGCAATTGTCAGGGGTTAATCGTAAGATGCAAGGCGCGTGTCAGGTCTATCAGATATGCTAGCTGATACGGGCGTTCATGCCTCCTGGCTGACAATCGCGAAGACTGTGGCATAGATACCATCCACCGCCCACCGTGGGCGGTCGCACTCGTCATTCGGTGTCTACGGCGTCGTGGCGGCATCCACTGCCGTAAGCTGGAAGTATTG
>DASVOW010000042.1:0-10743 GCA_036383155.1 Ktedonobacterales bacterium | reverse complement strand
GCTACCTTCCGCCTGACGTGGGGCGTCGTCGCGGCATTTGCGATGGCTGTCGGATTGCACGCGCTGTGGGATTGGTCGCCACTGGCCAACATGCTGCCTACTACGACGGACCCACTGGTGGCGCTTGTAGTGATCTTTGGGTGGTTCTTGTTCGTTGGGCTGCTGGGGCTGTTCATCCTGCGCTTCTTCTTGCGCGAGTCGATTCAACGGGCGAAGCTGGGGCCGTATGCGCCGCCACCGCCGCCGCTGGTGCGCGCTTTGCTCGACTATACAGTGCATCCGTTTAGAAGCCCGCGACTTCAGCCAGCGTATCCATATGTGCCGTATCCCTATGCTGCGCAACAGTTGCAGCAGATGCCGCCGCAAGGGCCACTGGCGCCGCGCTAGTCGGGATAGTGATGACGGGCCGAATGTCAGGTTGGTGAACCAGGGCGGGGGGAGATGCTTCCCCCCACCTTCGTCCTTCGTCACCCTAAAGAGGGAACGCACGACGAGCCGGGTGGTGGGCATTTTGAATCTGTGTCTGGAGGCTGCCCCTTCCTCAACTGATCTGCGCACATTATGGCTTGCTTGATGCAGGCGCTTTACACTGTGCGCTCGCGTCACCTATACTGCGGCTATGAATAACAACGATCAGGCGGATGGCTTGCCGACATTAACCTTCGAGACGCAAAGGGACTGGGAAGCCTGGCTCGATGCTCATCATGCTGATGCGCCTGGCGTCTGGCTGCAGATCGCGAAGAAAGCGGCGGGCAAGCTATCAGTGTCGTACGCGGAGGCGCTGGACAGCGCACTCTGCTACGGCTGGATCGATGGCCAGAAGGCCAGCATGGACGAGGCGCACTGGCTTCAGAAGTTCACGCGGCGCAGGCCGAAGAGCGCGTGGTCGCGTGTAAATTGTGAGAAGGCGACGGCGCTGATTGCGGCTGGTAGGATGCGGCCGGCGGGCCAGCGGCAAGTGGATGCGGCCAAGGCTGATGGGCGGTGGGAGGCTGCTTACGACTCGCAGAGCGGGATCGCGGTGCCTGCGGATCTTCAACAGGAACTGGACGCACAGCCTGCCGCCAAGGCATTTTTCGGCACATTGGACAGCCGGAATCGCTACGCGATACTCTACCGGATCCAGACGGCGAAGAAGGCTGAGACGCGCGCCGCGCGCATCCAGAGATTCGTGGAGATGTTGTCGCAGCATCAGAAGATTTACCCGTAGGGATATGTGCGTGCGATGCGTATGTGATCGAGGGTGTCATACCAAATGGCTGGGGGTGCTGGTGGTCAGCGCGTTCAGCCATGACTGGCCGGAGCACGCGCGTGGACGGGGGCGTCAAAACCCCTGCAGACACCACGAATCCAGGCCGAGGAGGTATCAATCAAGACACATGGAGCTCCCTACGGGCGCAGCGCTCGCCATCCGGAGATGGCAATCCATGCCGTGCTGACGACCAGGAGCGCGGCCCCAATTGACTGAACGAAGTCAGCGAGCACGAAGCCGATTACTGCGAACAGCACTATGCCTAGCATCAAGCCGATGCCAGCCCAGGATGGCAGAAAGCCAGAGCGGGTGACCGCCAAGCCGAACAGGACGATCCCGATTGTGAGGAGCAGGAGCGCAGACAGAGCCGTGGCGAACAACGCAGGTCCGTAGACATCATTGTTGATCGCGGTTGCCTCTGCCGTGTGCCCGGAGAGGTAGGCGCGGCCAATGGCAGGCTGCGCGAAGGCTGCCGCACCAAAGACCGCGGCAATGACTGTGTTGCCCAGGGCGGCTGCGATAAATCCCCAGAGCGCCAAGGGCGCGGTCCGTCCTTTGGCGAGGGCTACGAACAGGGCGGTGAAGCCGAGCGTGCCAACGCCTGCGCCGAAGATGCTGGCCACCAAGTGGCTAACCTCGAATTCGGTGGTGGTGATATATCTGGCGTACCCGCGGAAGTCGGTGCTGGGGTTGGGCTGATGGGTCAACGTGCCGTAGAACAGGAGTAGCGCCCAGACGGGCAGTGCCCACAGGCCCCAGGAGGCGTAGTGGTCGAGCGTGTTCGTGGTCGGACGCGCTGTCGACTCCGAGGTGCGCAACGGGTGCGGTGTGCCGGTGGCCATGCCGTTTTCTTCGGTTGCCATCGATGGTCCTCTCTCCCGTCCCCCGAGCGCCGCGTCTCGCGGGGCCTCAGATGCAATGTGATAGAGGTGGGCGCACGTCAGATCCTCCAAACACTCGACATGGTCGTTACTACAGGATTCGCACAGGTGCGCGCGGCGTGCTGTGCGATAGGTAAGAAACCCCTTGAATGTGTTATGAGGCGGTGCCGAGGAGACTGGCGTTTGGGTTGTCTGTGCTGACGAAGTGGGCGGGATTGCCCAGAACCTTCATGCGCTTGACGCCCTTGATACGCATGGAGCTGTTGGGTGTGCGGGTGGTGACATAGCGCTGCACGAGCAGGCCAAGCGGACGCGCCAGGACGAGCGCTGTGGTCGAAGCGAGGATGGCGTTGTTGAAGGTGCTGTAGGGTTTGCGCATGCGGGCGATGGTCATCGCGGAGAGGCCAGTGAGCATGCCCGCGACGGCAAGGTTTGTGCCGCAGCGCTCGTGGATCGCCAGCTCGGGCTCCTCGCCACGCAGGCGGCCAAGCGCTTGCTCGGCGGCAGGACGGATCGCTTCGGTGGGCACGTCGCCAAAGACGAAGAAGCCCGAGGCGAAGGAGACGCCAGAGAGTCGGGCGTCGGGGAAGTGTTTGTTGAGCAGCACGATGGTAGCGTGCTCCAGCGCGTGATTCTCGCGGACGGCGCCGCCAAGGGTCATCTGCTGCACGACTTGTTCGACGATATTCATGGAGATGCTCGTTTCTTTGATGCGGTGCGTGTTGTACGGCACAGGTTGTTTGCACTACATGCATCCCGTCGGGAGATGCTTATCGGTCTATTATCTCACGTGCGGGAAGCGCGGTGGATGGCGACGATTTGGAGGTGGTAGGCGAGTGGCCCCAGGGGCAAGATGTCTTCGATGAGATAGACGCTGTAGTAGGCGAAGGCGAGATTGAGCATGCGCCCCTTGTGGAGTGGGAGCTCCGCAATCGGGCGTTTCCACCGTGCCATGCACCTTCCAAAATGGTCATTCGTATGTCACTATAGATGTTCTCTACTGCTCGCCGACGTACAGCATGCCTCAATTTTCTTGGGTGGTATTGCCCTGGTATCATGCGCTAGCGAGGACTATAGTATCATATTATGTAGTGTTGAGAGAGAGGGTAGCCTCAGGAGTGTGTTCGTACTCGGGAAGTTTCTGGCCCCATGCGGAGGGTGCTGCAGGTCCCATGGTCGTTACCAAGATATCGCACCGGCGTCGTAGTGTGCATGAATCTGTACACTCGGCATTACCCAGGCCAGGGAATGGGATGTGTGGATGGAGTGGTGAGGCCGAGCGGGTAGAGGACGTATCCACTGTAGCGAGTCTCGGATGTGCGTGCGCAGCACCCAGGCGAGAACACCAGGCAGGTAGAATTCAGGGAGAGGGTCGAGTCATTGGCGACGGTGCGACAGGTCGATCCTGGTACACAACGATATACACAACACATCGTATTTGAGCTGGCGCAGAGCATCCGCGAGCGAGACATCATCACCTACGAGCATTGCCGCCGGGTCGCGGTGTATGTGGCACGGCTGGCGCGACATATGGGCTGGTCGCGCCGGGCAGCGCACGATCTGGCCCTTGCCGGGCTGGTGCATGACCTGGGCAAGACATGGATGCAGAACGCGGTACTGCATAAAGCATCGGCGCTCACCTCGACGGAGCGCATGCAGATGGAACGGCACCCGGCTATCGCGGCGCGCATGCTGGAGGCGTACGACGTCTCGGATTGCATCATCGAGTATGTGCTGCACCACCACGAGGCGTATGACGGCAACGGTTATCCCGGGCATCTGGCGGGCGAGCGCATTCCCCTTGGCGCGCGGCTGCTGACGGTGGCGGATGTCTTTGACGTGCTGACGTCGGACCGGCCATACAAGATGGCGATGGATATCGAGGGCGCGCGCGAGCGTATCGCGGCCAGCTCCGGCACGCATTTCGATCCGGCGGTGGTGGCGGCTTTCTTTGATTTGCTCGACAAACGGCCTGATTTCTTGATCCCTGCGCGCGTCTCGCCATTGCCGGTGAAAGAGGCACCGCATCCCACATGGGTGCGGCATGACGCATTCGACGAGTGGTGATGGAAGCGAGCGATTCCTCTTGCCGTGAGATGCAGGCAGTCATGCGTCGTATATATGTCGTATGATTGTCGGCAAAGGGCTGCTGATCGTGTTGAGCAGTGACGGTGGGAAGGGGATACGCTGATGGATGCCGGTGCGCAAGGGGAGAGGGCGGACTCAGAGGATGCGGTACGGGCAGTGCGCCAGGCTGGCGAAGCGATCCGCGCAAATGTCGGACGCGTGATTGTCGGCAAGGAGAGCGCTATCGATCTGTTGCTGATCGCGCTGCTGAGCGAGGGGCATGTGTTGATCGAGGATGTGCCTGGACTGGGTAAGACGGTGATGGCGAAGGCGCTGGCGCGCTCTATTGGCGTGACGTTCTCGCGCATCCAGGGGACGGCGGATCTGCTGCCGAGCGATGTCACCGGAGTGAGCTATTTCAGCCAGAAGGCGCAGGAGTTTGAGTTTCGCCAGGGGCCGATCTTTGCGCAGATCGTGCTGGCAGATGAGATCAACCGCGCCACGCCGCGCACGCAGTCGGCGCTGCTCGAAGCGATGCAGGAGCGGCAAGTGACGGTGGATGGTCAGACGATGGCCCTGGGGCGGCCGTTCCTCTTGATCGCGACACAGAATCCTATTGAACTTGAGGGTACCTTCCCGCTGCCGGAAGCCCAGCTCGACCGGTTTGTGCTGCGCCTGCGCATCACGTATCCTTCCTTTGAGGAGGAGCGGACCATGCTGTACCGGTTCAAAGCCGAACAGCCGCTCGATACACTGGCGCCGGTGCTGTCCGAGGATGCGCTGCTGAAGCTGCTGCCGGTCGTGCGCGCCGTTCACGTGGGGCGAGCGGTAGCGGATTATCTGCTCTCGGTGGTGCGACGAACGCGCGAACATCCGGCGGTGGAGCTTGGGGCGAGCCCACGCGCCGCGCTGGCATTGTTTCACGCGACCCAGGCGTGCGCGGCGCTCTCAGGGCGCGACTACGTGAAGCCAGATGATGTGAAGCGGCTGGCCGCTCCGGTGCTGGCGCATCGCCTGGTCGCCACAGCGCAGAGCCGCTTGCGCGGTGAAGATGCGGAGCGGATCATTGCCGATGTGATCAATAAGACTCCCGTACCTGTCGAAGATATCCGTGAGGAGCGATAGGTGCGTCATGCGGAGAGGGTTCCAGCATGCGGCTGATGAAGTCACCGAAGAGGGAGCCACGTACGCTCGCCGATGAGTCGCTGGTCAGGTGGCATAGGCTGTATTGGCTCGCGGCGCTGCTGGGCATTGCCAGCATTGTGGTGCGGCAGCCGCTGCTGATCATCGCGGGGCTGCTCGTGCTGGTGATGGCGTGCGTGGTCGAGGTTTGGTATCAGTATGGTCTGCGCGGCATGCGTGTGTGGCACGAGCTGGACGCGACTCGCGTGGCATTTGGCGAGGAGGCTGTGCTGCGGTTGGTGCTGGAGAACCGCAAGCCGCTGCCACTCCCATTCTGCGAGATCGAGGATGAATGCCCCGAAAGCTTGCCTGTGCGTGGGCTGACGCTTAACTCCTCATCGAAGCCGGAGCGGGCACTATTGAGGGATACGCTTGCGTTGTGGGCGTATCAGCGCGTGCGGCGTTCCTATCATGTTCATGCGGTGGAGCGCGGGGCGTTTCGCTATGGACCGATGACGGTGCGAACGGGCGATCCGTTTGGTTTGTTGCCGCGAGAGATGACGCTTACGCGCCCGATCACACTGCTGGTGCATCCACTCGTCGCGCCAATCGAGAAGCTGGGCTTGCCAGCGCAGGCCCCATTTGGCGAACGTCCGTCACCTCGCCGCCTGCTGGAAGATCCATTGCGCTTCTCGGGCATACGCGGCTATGCGCCGGGTGACGAGCCACGACGCATCCACTGGAAGGCGACGGCGCGGACGGGAACGCTGCAGAGCAAGATGTATGAGTCGTCTACGCGGCATACGCTGGCGATCTTTCTGGACGTGCGCACGTTTTCGAGACTGATAGGGGGCTACGATCCCTCGCTGGTGGAGCTCGCCATCTCCACCGCGGCATCGGTTGCCGTGTGGGGCGCGGAGCAACGCTATGCGGTGGGTATCTTTTCGAATGGGGCGCTTACTTCTGTCGAGCACGAGCTGGCGACTGACACAAAGACTGAGGTAACGATGGCGCAAGAGGGACGCCCGTCTGTGGCACAGGGTGAAGGCGCCGCCGATGAGCAAGCGGACGAGCGCCTCGCGCGCGAGATTACACGCATCGGGGCGGGTATGTATCTGCACCTCTCGCCGTCGGCGCATGTCGATCAGCCGGTGCGCATCCTCGATGGGCTGGCGCGTTTGCTTCCCTACTACGGGCAGCCGATGGAGCATGTGATCGCCAGCGAAGAGCAACGCCTGCCGCTGGGCGCGACGGTGGTGTATATCGGGGCCGAGACTGTGATGGATGTGCCACTGATCCTGGCGCTGCGGCGCCTGCGCTCACATGGGCAGGCGGTGACGCTGTTGCTGACGCGCATGGGCGACATAGGATACGGGGCGGAGCACGCGCTGGATCTTGCCGATCTGCCGGTGCGTTATATCGGCGGGCGAGAGTTGTGGGTCGAACTCAGCGGCGATGTGCTGGGGCCGGAGGGCGGGCGCAAAGCGACGAATAAAGTTCCCGCGGAGGAACGGATGCGCGCCGCGGCCGAAACCTCTCCTCGGGTGGGCGCGGATACGAGCGCCGATGGCGATGCGGGGGACACGACGGCAATGGTGGCCAAACAAGACGAGCCGGGCGAGGTGGAGCATGGAGAACGAGGCGACTCTGGCGCGCAGCAGCAGCGCAAGGCGAGGACGCGCTCCCTTCTGGTCGAATAGGCGAGCGCAAGCGGTCATGCTGCTCGGCGCGCTGATCCTGGTGGAGATGCTGCCGGTGGAGGCGTGGCTGATCGTCTTTGCTGGGGGCGTACGTGGTAGCATCGCCAATGTGGCAGCGCCGCTGTGGTTTCTCGTGCTGGTGATGACGCTTGCGTGGGCCGTGGCATGGCGCTTCGAGCGACTTGGCGTTGGGCGCGTGCTGCTGGTGAGTGCGCCACTGTTTTTGCTTGCGTGGCTTACGCTGCTGCGCATCTCGCCGAGCGCCTACGGTGCCGCGCCGCTCCACCTCAATGGCGTGCTTGACCCGCTGCTCATCGATTTGACGCATGGGGTACGCCATTTCAGTGACTGCATTGCCCTGACGGCATTGCTCGCCTATGTCTGGTGGCGCGGCCTCATGCTGGGGAGTAAGCCGCCGAGTCACGATGACGTGTTACGTCGTTTCCAGTGGAGTCTGGTGGCGTTTCTGCTGGCGCTGTTTGGACTTGCCAGCACGAGTGGGAGCACAGAGGGGTCGCTGTTTGGGGCGATATCGCTGCTGTTGCCGGTGGAGGTCTTTGTCTGTCTGACGGCTGCGGCGCTGGCAAACGTATCACTCGCTCGGCTGCGCAGCCGGGAGAGTCAAACGGGGGAGACCGAGAGCCGGTGGGTGGGTAGCGCGATATTGCTGGCGGGACTCGTGGCGATGCTGGCGTTGGTCATCAATATCTTCGTGAACTTCGAGAGCGTCAGCACATTGCTGCGACAGATGGGGCCAGTTGGCGTGGCAGTCGATGGCGCGGCGCAGTGGCTGATTAGCGGCTTCATACAGGTATTAGGCCTCGTGATTGACAGGCCGCTGCAAGCCTTCTTTGACTGGATACAGAGTCACGGGCAACGTCGACCACCGCAGACAAGCACGCCAACGTGTTCGCAACAATCCAGCGATCCGATGTGCATACGGGCGCGTACGCCGCAGGATGTTCTCAACAATCTCAATACTGTGCAACGGGGTGTCGTGATCGCGCTGGACATCCTCGTCGTTGCGGTGGTCATCGTGGTATTCATCGTAATGTTGCGGCGGCTCCTGGCGCGTCAATCGGCGGGGGATGGCGATATGGTGCAGGAGGAACGTGAGGCGCTTGGAGGGCGAGGGCTGTTTGGCGCGCAGGTGCGGTCGCTCTTTGCGCGACCGAGGAGGAAAGCGCAGACGGCCGAGCAGCTTGCCGCGGGCACGGTGCGAGCGCTGTATCGCGATATGTTGCGCGCGGCGAAGCGAGTGGGGTTGGGGCGCGAGGGTACGGAGACACCGGACGAGTATGCGCGACGATTGGTTGAGGCGGGGCCGCTGGCCGGTGCGGAGGCTGAGCGCGGGGATGTGGCGGCGCTGAGCGCGGCATATGACGGGGCGCGCTATGGTGAGCGTGAGCCCGCGCCGAAGGAACAGGCAGCATTACGGGAGCGCGCCAAGCGTGTGATTGGGCGCTTGCGGAGCCAGCCACCACCAGCGCGCTGACGTAGAAGAATGGCGTGTGTACCTCGGCAGCACAGCACGGAGAGCGGGTAGTTGCAGCCGCGGTCGGTGGCCAGTGCCTGGCGGTCAATTCAGCATGCACATTCGTGGACTGGGATTGGGAAGGCGCTACCGAAGGGCACGAATTCACGTATCCCAGGCCTGCATGCTCAGCAGGTTGACAGCATGCGGGCGGTCCGCTATACTCGCCGCAGCGGAATCATTGTGCTTCGTTGAAGGAAGGTGCCGCGTGTCACTGTCACATATGAGGGCGCGCCTGGCGTTGTCCCTTGCCGCCGCATTGACGCTGTTTACCCTGGCTCTTGTCTTCGTGGTGTTGCCGCAGGCAAATGCCGCCAGTACGCCTGGCAGCATCAACATCACCCCGAGCAGCGGACCAGTTGGCACGCACGTGGAAGTCGATGTGATCCCTCCTGTCAATGCGACGGGTCCTGTGATGTACTCACTCGGCACCACAACGACGGACCCGGCTTCGGGTGGTTGCTCAACGCAGAAGCCTATTCCGGGTGTGGCTCCATTTACCGTCGGCACGCAAGGCGGCGGGACCAACTTCGACTGGCCTGAGTCGCTCAATCAGGGACCGTACTGGCTCTGCGCCACCCCAACGAGCGGCGGCACCACGCTCTATTCCAGCCAGCCCTACACCGTCACCGCAGCGGACGTGCCCACGGCAACTGCGACGCCGATGCCGCACACGACGGCCAGCTCGGTCGTCGCGAACGTTCCCGCCGGCGGCGTCCCCCTTGGTTCTACGTTTACGCTTACCATCAGGCACTGGGTGAGTCCCCGCGGGACCCCGCCAGAAGCCGTGAACTTGACGACACAGGTTCCGGCTCAGCAGACGCCAAGCGGCGGCTCTGGTAATTCTCTTTACAACACTCGATTTACCATGGCTCCGGGTCCCGGTACGGGAGACTATGTACTCACCGTCACCGTGCCGGATACAGTCATTCCCCTCACATACTGGGCCTACGTAAGCGACCAAGGGGGAGGCGTTTATAGTGGCGCGTTCAATGTCATCGCTCGCGCCACGCCGCCGGCCTCGTCGCCCACGGATGGCTTGTCGTCCTTTCCAATTATCTTCGTGCCTATTATTGCTGTTCTAGTCTGTGTCGCCGTACTAATGCTCACTGGCGTGCTTCTTCGCCGCCGCGCCCGCTCGGCGCGCTAGCGGGCGGGAGGTTGAAACCGCGGCGTTTTGCCTGCTCACTATTCTCTGGGCATGAGGGTTGACAGGTCGAAGGATGGGTCGGCGAGGCGCTTGGGGTCGCCGGTGACGGGAGCGGAAGCGGCGATGAGGTCGCGGAGGAGATCCATATGGGCGTCGTCGTTGACCATCAGCGCCGCCCGGAGGGTGCCATTCTCCATGTAGAGGGCGGTGAAGGCGTTGGCAGACATGTCGCCACGTATGATGATCTGCGTGGTGCTCGACGGGTAGCCGAGCATGTTGATCGACAGGTCGAACTGGTCGGAGAAGAAGTAGGGGACGTGGCGGTAGGGCTCGTCGCCACCGGCCATGTTTGCACCAGCGGCATGCCCGGAGGCGATGGCGTTATCCCAGTGCTCGAAGTGCATGCGACCGCCGAGCGGGTCGGGATAGGCGACGGCGTCGCCCGCTGCGAAGACACCGGCGACGCGCGTTTCGAGGCGATCATCCGTCACGATGCCGTGATGTGGATCGACTTCGAGGCCGGCGGCGTCGGCTAGCTCGGTGTTGAGGTGGATGCCTACGCCGACGATGGCGAGGTCGCAGGGGATCTCTTCGGATTGGCCTGAGCCGCCTACAGGTGCGACTTGGACGGCGGCGAGGCGTCCGTCGGGACCGGCGACGAAGCCGTCGACGCCATGCTCGAAGCGCAGGGTGGCGCCGCGGCGGGTGAATTGTCCCTGGAAGAAGTCGGAGAGCGCGGGCGAGACTATCGAGGGCCAGACGCGAGCCTGTGGCTCGACGATGGTGACCTGCGCGCCCTTTTGCAGGGCGTCGGCGGCTGTTTCCAGTCCGATGAAGCCGGAGCCGACGACGACGACGCGCTTGCCGGGCGTCGCAAGCTCGGCGCGGATGGCATTGGAATCGGCGAGCGTGCGCAGGAGGTACACGCCGGGGAGCTCGGTGCCAGGGATGTTGAGCTTGCGCGGACGGCCACCCGGCGCGAGCAGCAGTGTGCGGTAGTGGAGTGTGCGCCCGTTGGAGAGCCGCACCGCCTGCCC
>DASVOW010000041.1:0-8885 GCA_036383155.1 Ktedonobacterales bacterium | reverse complement strand
CGCCCGTGGGCACGCGCACACGTAGCCAGTCGGGCCGTCGCACCGGCGTGATCGCCATCTCCAACCATCCTCTCGCTAGGGTTCTGCCCGCATTGTAGCAGCGCGTGTCCACTCGTCGCAACCCACAAGGGCGAGCGAGTTCGTGCATATACTGGACGCGGCTTCGCCATTTGGTGCGTCCATATGAAAGACTGTTGGGGCACGAGGTAGGTGTAGGGCATCGGTGCTGAGTGGTATGCTCCAATCCACCGAGCACGACCGACTGGGAACTACCTGGATACGTATTTACTACATGACATCGGTGTACTGGTCCGACGTTATACTCTACTGAGGTCTGTAAACCCTACATCCTGTGGCTTCGGAGGATAGCGGTGGGAACGAGTATACGACGACTGTTGTTCATATGCATTCTCGCTTCTCTGGTATTGAGCGCATGCAGCATCCCGACGGGGCCAGATACCAGTGGAGCACCTGATACCACACCTGCAGAGACATTTGGACCCGCAGCGTTCACGCCGCAGCAGATACGGGCGGCGTATGGCGTCACATCTCTGATTGAACATGGCATTACCGGCAAGGGACAGACGGTGGTTGTCATCGTCTCATACGGTAGCCCGACGCTTCAGCGTGACCTCGACGCGTTCAGTCAGCGTTTCAATCTACCGCACGTAACAGTCGACATACGAGCGCCTATCGGCGAGGTGCCATTCGACCCATCCGATAGCGAGATGACAGGGTGGGCCGGCGAAACGTCGCTCGATGTGGAGACGATTCACGCGATCGCGCCGGATGCGGGGATTGTCGTGCTGACAAGCCCAGTCGATGAGACTGAGGGCACAGCCGGTTTGCCAGAGTTTCGGCAGCTCGAAGAGTACGCCGTGGAGAACCATCTTGGCCCCATTATCTCGCAGAGTTGGGGAGCATCAGAAGTCTCCCTCGATACTCAGGCGGGGAGAGATGAGATCCGGCAGTGGGATGCTTTCTATAGAGAAGCTACAACACAGCAGAACATCACCTTCGTGACTGGGTCGGGCGATAACGGTGTCACAGATTACAAGACGGCTGACCGGCAAATTTCCACGACTCCGACGACGAGCTTTCCATCAGATGAGCCGTGGGTGCTATCGGTCGGTGGGACGCGCCTCACAGCCAACGCATCTGGCACATCATTCAAGGAGACGGCCTGGAATGGCAGCGGTGGTGGATTCAGCATCTTCGATTCCACTCCATCCTACCAGCAGTCACTGCCGGGCTCGGTGCAAAGTAAGCTGCAAGGGCATCGTGGTGTTCCTGATGTGGCGGCCTCAGCTGATCCGGAAACGGGCATGGTGATCAACGTCGGCGGGCAGTTTCAGGTGATCGGCGGCACGAGTGCGTCAGCTCCGCTATGGGCGGGATTGACGGCTTTGGCCAATCAGATGGCAGGACACCCGCTTGGCTTCCTCAATCCGGCGCTCTACAAAATCGGTCTGTCGAGCGCCGCACGGGATGACTATCACGATGTCACGCGTGGCAATAATACTTACGATCAGGGCGATGTGCATATCCCTGGTTATGCTGCTGGCACTGGATGGGATCTTGTGACGGGCTGGGGATCACCTGATGCAGAGACATTGCTCCCGGCACTCATCAAGGCCGCGGGGCAGCCTTGATGAATCTCCATATGCGGCATGACCGTTGAGATACTGATTGCCACCCACTCTAGCGGCCCATTTTCCGCAGCCAATACCACGCGGACGGCCAGCCATGGCCAGTGTCGGCTCCCTGTTCAATGCGCTCGACTGCCCAGTGATCGCGGAAGCACGTGCGTACCTCGTCGGGTGTGGCACCGACTCTGCGCTTTTTTCGGATGCGCGGCCCAAAGGCATAGAGCAGATAGAGCGCATCCGCTGCTGCGTAATGGGTGATGCCGGATGCGTAGCGTGTACGATCAGCTGGCTCCAGATTATGGAAGCAGCCGAGATCGAGGAGCAGCGTGTATGGACCGTCGAGAGCCAAAGCGTCGAGCCTCGTCACGTCGCCACGCAGGAAGTGAGCTGAGCCGGTGAGGTCTTGAGTAGTGCGTAGCTTTTCCTGGGCGCGCGAGATAGCCGGCGCGGCGAAGTCAATGCCCGTGGCGTGCCAGCCGTGCCGGGCGAGATAGAGCGCATTGGTGCCGGTGCCGCAGCCGAGATCGAGCGCGCGCCCGGGTGGCAGCGCAGCATCGCCTTCGACTACTTCTACAAGCTCGGGTGGGGAGACACCAGTATCCCACGGTGTTAGGCCGCGCAGGTACGCCAGGGTAAAGCTCCAGCGCTCAGGCAGGAGCGAGCGCAGGGCATCGAGTGGCGACGAGATCGGCAGGGGCATATGTGGCTCACTTCCCACTGTGTACGATTGGTGATGATACACAGAGCGGTGGATATTTCTATACGTATTGTAACGCGGAACGGATAGCGTAATCGGCGCCGTGCGGTGGTTGCAGCAGGGCGGGCGGCATGTTATGCTCCTTAGCGGTGTGTCTGTGTTCATACGCGGGAGATGCCGGTCGAACATTTACCGGATAGCGGAGGCATGAGTGGCAGCGGGAACGGGCGCCGGAATCAGGACGGCGCAGGGAACGGAGCGTCCGGCGCATACCAGGTGGAATTTTGCTGTGCTCGGCGCGGATATGGCGTTTTTTAGCCTTGGGCTGGGTATCTCATCCGCGTATACCTTGCTACCACTCTTTGTCCATCACTTAACCAACGACAATGTGGCGGTGGCGCTGATTCCAGCGATTCGAGCGCTTGGACTCTTTGGCCCGCAATTGCTTGTGGCGCCGTTGGTGGAGAAGCGGCGCCACGCCATGCCATTCATCCTCACGGTGACGATATTAGAGCGTGTACCTTACCTCATCTTAGCCCTTGGCACGCTGTGGCTGGCTTCGTGGAATCCCCGGCTCTTATTGGCGCTCTTTTTCACCATGCTCTTCTTGGCGTTGCTCGGCGGTGGACTGACGTATCCGGCGTGGCTGGATATGATCGCTCGGGCCATCCCCAAGACATGGCTGGGACGCTTTATGGGCTTCTGGGGCGGCCTGGGCGGTGTGATGAGCATTGGTGGCGCGGCGATCGCGGCTCTGCTTGTGCGCCAAGTGGCCTGGCCGCTGAACTTTGCGCTCTGCTTCTTGCTGACCTTCGGCGCGGTGGCGATCTCCTTTGTGCTGCTGGCGCTGGGGCGCGAGCCCGAGCGGCTCGTCCGTGTGGAGAGTTGGCGTGAGCAGGTACAGGGCGATTCGCCTGCGGCGGCAGCGCCATGGCGGATATGGCTGGCCGGGCTGGGACAACAGGGACGCGAGCTGCGCAGCCTACTGCGTTCGGATGGTGGTCTGGTGCGGCTGATCGCCGCCAACGCGTTGATAGGGATAGCGACGATGGCGGGCGCGCTCTTCACTGTGGCGGCAGTACGGACCGGCGGCCTATCGGACGCCGATGTGGGTGTGGAATCCACTGTGCTCTTTGTGGCGATGACCGCTGGGAGCTTTCTGTGGGGCACGATCGGCGATCGATTTGGGCATCGCTTTGTGCTGGTCTGGGGCGCGCTGTGCACGGTGGTCGCTACCCTTTTCGCTTTGGGGGCGCACGGCTTTTGGGCATTTGCTGTCATCTTCACTCTGCTTGGCTTGAATCTCTCGGCTGTCAACCTCGCCAGCTTTACTCTGATTACGGAGTACGGCCCGGAGGAGCGCAGGCCGACCTACGTGGCGCTGGCAAATGTGGCGTACGCTCCATTCGCTATCGGCGCGCCGATCCTGGGAGGGGCCCTTGCGGACTGGCGGGGATATACGCCGGTCTTTGTCATCTCGGCTGTGGCGGCGCTGGCTGCTGCAGCGGCCTTTCAGTTTTGGGTGCCGGATCCGCGTGCGCGCAAGCATAGCACGGCTGTTCCTGCTAGTGTGCAAGACCACCTGGCATAGTCTCTGCGTTTCACCTGTCGCGATGGCAGTCGCTGAGAGGGTGGATGCTATGGCCGACGGGCTGAAGGTCACTACGGTCTTGATCGTTGACGATGATGAAGGGATTCGTGAAACGCTGCGCTTCATGCTGGAAGACGCCGGGTACGGCGTTATCGAGGCAAAGAACGGCATCGAGGCACTCGATGTGTTGCGCGCCAGTCAGCAGCCTATGGTGGTGCTGCTCGATGTCAAAATGCCTGCGCTCAACGGCGAGCAGGTGCTGGAGGCGGTCGTGAAGGACCCACATGGTCTCCATCGCCACGCGTATGTCCTCGTTACAGCCAGTCCGCAGGCGATCACTCCACGCATGATGGAGTTGATCGCTCAGCTCGCGATCCCCTTTGTTCCGAAGCCGTTTGGCATGGACCAGCTGCTCAACACGATTGAGCGGGCTGTGAGTCGCCTGGGGTAAGCGTTAGAGTCCCTCGTTGATGAGCGCCATGAACTCGGTGCGTGTGGCGACCTCACGGCGGAAGACGCCGCGCATGGCACTGGTGACGGTCTGGCTGCCTGGCTTGCGAATTCCTCTCATTGTCATACAGAGATGCTCGGCTTTAATGACGACGGCGACGCCGGATGGCTCCAGCGTTTCCATGATGGCATCGGCAAGCTGCGAGGTCAGGCGCTCCTGAAGCTGGGGGCGGCGAGCCAGGATTTCGAGGGCACGGGCAAGCTTTGAGAGGCCGACGACGCGACCGTTTGGGATGTAGCCGACGTGGGCGACGCCGTGGAAGGGTAGGAAGTGATGCTCGCACATGCTGTAGAAGGGAATATCTTTGACCAGCACCAACTCCTGGTGCCCTTCCTCGAAGCCAACACGCAGCACATCCGCAGGGTCGAGGCTCAGGCCGGAGAAGATCTCAGCGTACATATCGGCCACGCGGCGGGGTGTTTCCCGCAGTCCCTCGCGGTCGGGGTCCTCGCCGACTCCTATGATGATCTCGCGCACGGCTTTGCGGACCCTGGCAAGGTCAAACCCCTCAGGCGCCGTTGAGTCGTCTACGCGCGACGATATCAACTCACTTTGCTTCCGTTTTTCGACTGCCATACTCGCCGTCCCTTTATCTAGTCCCTGTATTTGGTCTCTCTATCTGGATGATAGCACTCGCGTCCGTGCAGCTTGTCGCCATCGCTTCAGACCCGGATGAGGGTCTACGTTCGCGCCTGCGTATGCCGGCTTTGCGTTGTCTCGGTTGAAAGCATAACAGATGGCATGTAACGTGCGCCACGTGGTTGAACGCGCCACGTGGTTGACTGCTCATCGAGAATGCTCGCGCCTCTACCGTGCTGTAGCCATGAGATCTACAGCAGACAGTACGATAGCACGTAACATGGTATACTAGGCGTACATCCATCGCGACGCAGCGCTCTGGAGATTGATGTATGGCGATGGCGGCCGCGCATTGAAGCGCGCCGAGGCCTGACGACTACACGCACCTGTATGCGGTTTGTACGCCAGGAGGTTCCCGATGCGCTGTGAAGAGTGTGGCCGCCCTATGAAGAATGCTGAGCTGTGGCGACTGGCGACCGATCCGAATGCTCCAACCTCGCGCTCGATGCGTCAGATGTGTTGGGAGTGTCGTGAGCGGCGGGGAGCGTCCGCGACGGCAGATGACAGCGGCAGCCGTTATGTGTCGCCGGTGGTGGCCGAGGCGAGTGAGGTAGCCGCGCGCTATGCGGCAAGCATAGATGGCTGAGTACCCGCAGATTGTCTTGAGTCATGCTTGAAGAGGGGCGCCGCGGCGCCCCTCTTGCTTTTGCTCCAACTGTTGCTCCAATTTTCGCTGAGATGGGCAGGGCTCCGGCTGACGCAGACGATGTGTCTGCCGTATTATTCCTGGTATATGTATAGAAGATGAAGTAACAGTACATTGCAGAATCTCCTGGAACAGTGTGATGTGGATGACAACCGATACTGATATGCGTGAAATACCTTTACCTAACTCGTCGGCAGGCACCGACATGACGGATGAGCAGCATCGTGTCGCAGAGGCCGAACACATGCAGGTGGAAGATCGTGTTCCTGGAATGGAGCACGCCCATGAAGGCGCCCCGGTCCGGCAGTCGCGCCCTCTCGTCGAGCGACTGCTCTCGCTCTCGGTCTTCTACAAAGTGCTGATTGCGAACTCGGCTATCGTGCTGCTTGGCGCGCTGGCGGGAACGGCGATCACCTTTCATGTCGCCAACTCCCATTTGACTGCGGCGATGGACATGCCGCTGGCGGCGATGTTTGCCATCGTCGGACTGGCGCTGACTGGTGGACTGAACGCGCTGCTGCTGCGGGCCGCGCTCAGTCCGTTGCAGCGGGTGCAGGAGGTGGCGCGGCGGGTGCGCGAGGGCGACCTCTCGGCGCGGGCGGAGCTTTCGCCGCTGGCCGATGCAGAGATGGGACAACTGGCGGCGACGCTCAACCAGATTCTCGACGAGGTGCAGGGCTACGAGGAGCAGATGCGGGCGCTGTCCGGCAGGGTGATTTATGCGCAGGAAGAGGAACGCCAGCGCATTGCGCGCGAGCTGCACGACGATACGGGCCAACTGCTGACGCTGCTGTTGATCCGCCTGAAGCTGCTCGAATCGCAGCCAGGCGCGGAGGCACTGGAAGATCAGATCGCCGAACTGCGCGGCCTCGTGTCGGGAGCGATCGACCGGGTGCGGCAACTCGCATTGAATCTGCGTCCACCGTCGCTCGATCAACTGGGACTGCTGCCGGCACTGCGCTCGCTGGTGAGCACGTACACGACGAATACGCATATCGCGGTGAAGCTCGATTTGCCGCGTGAGCCGGTGCGTCTCTCGCCTGAGCGCACAATCGCCGTGTATCGCATCGCACAGGAGGCGCTGACCAACATTGCCAAGCATGCGGGCGCGCATAGCGTGATGATGGGGGTGCAGGTCGTGGGCGATATGCTGGAATTACAGGTGCGCGACGATGGCCGGGGCTTTGATCCGGTGGCGCTGACACGGCCGGCACAACGGGCTTCCGGCGGCGGAGCGAGCGGGTATGCTGAGGCTGCCGGGCCAGGCGTGGGCTTGTTTGGCATGGAGGAGCGGGCGCGCCTGGCGGGCGGGACGCTACGCATCCAATCGAGGCCGGAACATGGCACGTTCGTCCACCTGACGGTACCGATGGACTCAATTCGCGAGCAGGAGAAGGTCTGAGCTGGGAAAGGACGAGCGGCGAATGGGTGTCGCAGAGAATACGACCGAGGCGCCCGCGCAGGCGCAGGGACAGAAGACGATTCGCATTCTGCTGGCGGACGATCATGCGATCTTCCGTGCCGGGCTGCGGGCCTTGCTTGACGCCCAGCCTGACATGCAGGTGGTGGGCGAGGCGGGAGACGGCGCGCAGGCGCTGGCGAAGGCGCGCGAGCTGCAGCCGGATGTGGTGTTGCTGGATTTGAGCATGCCAGGTATGGATGGCCTGACGGCGCTGCGTTATATGCATGAGGATGGGCTGACCAGCCGCACGCTGGTGCTGACGATGCATGCCGAGAATGAGTATTTGTTTCAGGTGTTGGAGTCGGGCGGGTATGGCTATGTCTTGAAGCAGGCGGTTGATACCGATCTCTTCGAGGCGATCCGCACGGTGGCGGCGGGCGAGGTTTTCCTGTATCCGACGGCGACGACGCTGTTGCTCTCGCGTTACCTGGATCAACGGGGCAAGGGTGATGGCGAGGATGGACACGACGATGCGTTGAGCGAGCGCGAGCGCGAGGTGCTGGTGTTGACGGCGGAGGGCTATAGCAGCCAGGAGATCGGCGATAAGCTGGCGCTGAGCGCGAAGACCGTCGAGACGTATCGCATGCGTGTGATGCGTAAGCTTAATTTGCATCATCGGTCGGACCTGGTGCAGTATGCGTTGCGGACCGGGTTGCTGCGCTCGCGGGATACTCTGTAGCTGTGGTGTTGGGACGGTTGCCGGAGTCGTTGCCGATTTTTTTGCCGGTGTAGCCGGCGGGGTTGGCCGGCATGTGGGCGGGTTGGGAGCCGGCGGTTGAGCGGCCGGCGGTTGAAACCTCGCCTGAGGGCGCTTCGCGCCGCAAAGTCCGGCCAGAGCCTGGCACCCACTTGCGCGGTCTGGAGTGAGGCGAAGATAGTGCCGGTTGGTGGGCGGTGACATTGCCGGAGGTGTTGCCGGAATCGTTGCCGATTTTGTTGCCGGCGTTGCCGGAAGGGTTGCCGGAGGTAGTGGGCGCGTCCGTGCGGGCATCCTTGCCTGCCTCCGTGCCGCCGCCTGTGGTCGTCTGGGTGGTGCGGGGACGGTTGGGGCGGGTAGGGGCACGGTGGTGCGGGCGCGATGGTGCGCTACGCTTGCCAGAGGACGTGCCGCCCTTGCCGGATGCTTTGCCGGATGCTTTGCCGGACGGCTTGCCGTGCGTGCCATTGGTGCTGGTGGTGCCGGTGGGTGGGGTGGGATCGGGGTCGGCATCCAGATCGTCGTCATCGTCGGCGAGGTGGCGGTTGTGCGGGAGCAGCACCTCGCGCCAGCGGGTGAGCGGGGCGTTGGGGTCGATTTTGATGTTCCAGGTCTCGATGGGACCGTCGGGCAGCGGGTCGGGCAGGGCGACGTAGGCGCGGATGAGGTCACGCTGGCGCTTGGTGAGGCGCGGGATGACGTAGGCGTCTTCCTCGGCGATGCGCTGGGCCCGCGCCGCACGGATGAAGTCTGCGCTGGTCGGCAGGGGCTTCGTCTCTTCCTGGGTGGGCTGCTTGGGTACTGCCTTGGATTCGGGTGGTTGTTTGGGTGCGGGTGGTGGGGTGACGGCGAGGAGGCGGTCGATTTGGAGGTCGGCGCGCTCGGCGAGGGCGAGCGAGCGGGTGAGGCCGTGCATGATGCCGGGGAGCATGTGGTACATGGCGCGGAAGGCGGGGGTGAGCGGGCCACCGGCGAGGGCCAGGGTGGACATGG
>DASVOW010000040.1:0-3755 GCA_036383155.1 Ktedonobacterales bacterium | reverse complement strand
GGTGTTTATCGCGGAGATGATGAATACGGTGGCGGAGGCGGTGGTCGATCTGGTGACGAAGGAGTATCATCCGCTGGCGCGGATCGCGAAGGATGTGGCGGCGGGTGTGGTGCTGATGAATGCGCTGCTGTCGGTGGCGATCGGGCTGTTTGTGTTTGTGCCGCACCTGTGGCCGCTGGTGATGCACGCGCTGGGGCGATGATCGGCGCCAATTGCGATTGTGGCAGGAGCCATGCTAGCGGCCTTCTCAGCGCTGACAGAGAGCGCACTGGAGTTGGCATTGACGCCACCAGAAGACTTCCTTGCGGCGGCCATGCTGTTGTTCGGTGTCACGTTCTTCGTTCTGATGTCAACTTCCGCCGGAATATGCGCAACAAGCACACAGTGCACAAATAGAAGTTAACATGCAGTGCATACTGTTCGCTGATACGTATAGCTTTCGAGAGGTGATATACTTGCGTGGGACTTCCTAAACTTCGCCCAACGACGTGACTGCACTCAGATACATACCCCCGCATTCGTTCTAGTGGCACCCTCCCCTCCACGCGAGAGGACACTGCAATCATGAGCGATGGTGTCAAACATGTAACCATGTTCAGTGTTCTGGTGTACATGCTACTGTTCGCATTTGTGCTGATCTTTGCAGTTGCGTACATCCGTGCATGCAGGTGCTACTTTCTTCGCACAAGAAGGGGCCGGACCAGTCAGGAGAGTTGGATCGTCACGCTCACCGCTCGAATCTTCCTAGTGCTATGTGCGGTACTGCCTGTTGTCGGCCTGGGGTTGGAGTTATGGGCTGGTCAGGCCCACTCGGCATTTGGTG
Organism: Ktedonobacterales bacterium; assembly: GCA_036383155.1. Classification (GTDB taxonomy): domain Bacteria; phylum Chloroflexota; class Ktedonobacteria; order Ktedonobacterales; family JADMIN01; genus DASVOW01. The sequence goes on along the minus strand of DASVOW010000040.1, from coordinate 2,932 downwards.
TCGCCATAGGGCATCTGCTCATTCAGACCGGCCTCGTCGTCTTGCTGACAGGAGTGCTAGTTGCTTTCATGGTATTTGCCGTCAGTATGGTACGACGCTCATGAAACGCTGCCGTTGGTCCAATGTGTGCCTGTGGACGTTAGGGTTGCGGACATGGACTTCCTTGCGATCTTCGTACTGGTGATAGCTCCACCAGGGTTACTCTGGGGTGCTGTGAAAAGCGCTGGCCGCGCCTGGCAGCAACGGCGCCAACTCTTTGCTGGTCCTGTCAGATTCAAAGATGATGTGCGTACGCACGTGATCTGCGTGCTCGGAGTGGTGCTGATGATCACTACTTCTGTCTTCGGCGTGCTTGGTGCTGCATACGCACCTGTTTGGCTGTTATCCGTGGACGTTTGTTTCGTGATGTTTATGCTCGTCCATCTGATTGCAGTATGGACATATCAACGGCGGGAAGGTGGGAGCGCGTGACGTTCTGCTGAGGTAGCCTGCTCATCATCTTCTCTTGGCTGGGACGAATGACCGGGTTCGAAGCTTAAATTGCGGATACGCGCTGCGATTGTTAGCGGTGATGAAGAGTAAGAGGGCAGACGTGCCTATAAGGAGTCCAACGTGGATGTCTCCTTTGATGTTGTGTCGCTCGCGATAGCAATCGTATTAGCGACCGCAACTGTGGTGGCGGGTTACAGGGTGTGGATGCAGCGGAGCCGTCTCCTTGAGCCTTTGACTGTGAATACGGGGCTACTTACCTTAAGCCGCGATGTGCGCTGGCAGTTGGTGTGGACTGTGATGTTTGGGCTTGCGACCATATGGGATGTTCTCAACCTCCTCGACGGTGTCCATTGGGCTCGGTGGCGCGCTTTGCTAGCTGAGAGCTTCGCGGCCCTCCTGCTGCTGTATATCGTGACGAGCCTCATCATCTGGCGTCGTAGTCGCACCCACTAGTATCTCCTCAGCAAGCGACTCAGTTTGCAGGAGCAGTCTGACCGCGTAACGCAAGTACTATGATGTCCTGAATATGTGGGGCACATACGGCAGTGAGCGTGGGATCCCATTCTCACTGTCGAGTGTGCCTTACCGTTCACCGTCTGCCATCCTTTGGCTGCTGTCACGACGAGCAGCGAGGAAGGGACCACGATGACCTGTCTCCAATCAGCGGCGAACAATCTGCCGTCCTTGTTCACGGTGGCCATTCTCGTGTTGTTTATGGGCGGCCCGGCTTTGTTGCTGTGGGAGATCGCCATGCGTGTCTGGCAATTGCAGCAGCAGCAGTGGCGGGCGGCGGGAGGCACCGCTCGGGCACTCCGCGGCGTCCTCAGTGGGCTGGTTGCGCTTGCCGTGCAACTGGTGTTGCTCGTACTCGGGTGGCACACCTGCTCACTCGATATACCCAACATAGCGGGCATCAAGATTTGGGGAGTTAGCGTCATCTTCTTCGGATGGATGTACTTCCTGTCAACGCTACGTCCCCCTCTAGGTCACACCTGATCACATCCGCTCCGCCATCATATGGACTATATCTGGGATGAATTGGTCTACCCGATGATACGACGGCAGGTGGGCTGACGTGGGCGCATGCGCGACGGTGCGAGCCAGGGGCGTATGCTTTCGCGCGATCCACTGGGTGGCGGCATGCGGGCGCCGATGAGCCAGAACCTATATGCGTATGCCATAGATAACCCGACGACGTGTAGCGGTCTGTGCGGACGCAGGTTCATGCTCGCGAGTGGGCTAAGTGGGGGGACACATTACGTCATCACGGCGGTGGTGGTGTTCTCGGACCGATTCTGGGGGCATGGGTGGGCCTGGTTTTGCGGGCGATACGCAGACTCTGGAATGACGAGGGAGGCTGGAAATGATGGCAACAGAGCATCTTCGCACGGTGCTAAACGTCCTCTTATTGGTAGCGTCTCTGGGCATTGGCTTTGTTGGCGTGCTGGCGCTCGCGCAGCGCCGACAGCCGATGTGGTTGGGACTAAGTTGCCTCATCGTTTCTGCCATCGAGATTGGCATATGGCTGGTGGTCAAATTCGCCTTGGGATAGGTGTCTTCGGAGTGCATGGGGCCGGCACGAGATACGAGGAGGATATTTAGTGGTCCAGGTGTTGAGTGCGCTCCGTCCAATCTTGATGATCGCACTTCCAATCTTGGGTGCAAGCGCGATCATCATCGTATTTACTGCGGGTCGGGAGCTACCGCTGTGGTACAGAGTGCTGAACATTATCTTAGGCATTGTCATGGTGTGTGCCGGGGGATATTGGATACTCACCAACGTGCGCTGAGATGTAGTGGAGAGGGAAGGGGGCACAGCCGGTATGATCGAAGCGATTGTTCTGACCCTGGCTGCCGTGTTGGTCTGTGGCGGACTTGTCTGGTATGTCTGGCGCCTCCGTACGAGTGGATGGACGCGCCTGCATGGGCAACTCTTGTCTAGTGTGGGGCTGCTGTGCGGCGTCGTCGTGCTCGCTGCCGTCGTGGTGTGGGCGGCCGTCGCATGGACGCAGGGTCCTGATGCGGCAATGCGTCTCGCCAAGAGATCGCCGTTCCTCCTCATCCTGCTTGCGTACCAGATCTTCTTCGCCGCCATCGTGACGCTCTCAGGACGCTATGATACTGCAGAGGCAATTGCCATCCGTGATGCCATCGCGGAGACGATACAGTCCCATCCAGGGTGGGTAGCGATTGGGTTCATCATCGCCATGGTAAGCGTACCGCCAGTCCTGTTGCACCCGTTGCTGCCGGGTGCGAGCTATCTGATCGTGCTGATAGGCACCGGCATGCTCTCGCTGATCGAGGTGAGCGTCGCCCTGCTCTGGCTGTTGCGGCGCTTTTCGCTGCGTGGCGATGGCATTGTGCCGCTTGTCAGCCAGGTGTCAGCGATTGCCTGGGGTGGCCTTGGCGGGTACTTATTAGTGGCTGCTGTCTATTATGT
>DASVOW010000039.1:0-1634 GCA_036383155.1 Ktedonobacterales bacterium | reverse complement strand
ATCCAGCCTGCCGTCGATGCCCATGTAGCGACAGCTTCCGCCGAGGCCGCCCGGGCGCGCGTGCAGGGGATGTATTCGACGATAGGCGTGGCGGGGGCCTTCGTCGGCGCCAACGCGCTGACGCCCCTCTACGCGCTGAACTACCGCCTGCCACTCTTCGCACTGGGCGTGGCATATGGGCTGTGTGTCCTGGTGGGCGGCCTGCTCGTGCGACGCTCGGAGGCACGCGGTATAACGCCGGAGCAACCGCAGCCCCAGGTCGCGGTTGTTGTCGATTGATGCTGGAGTCCGCCAGCCCTCCGATCAGAAATCTGCACATCCTTCGGCGCATCTCTTGATTCTCCCTCGCTATGGGGATATAGTGGTACGGGCATGTACAAGTCTGATGTATGCCTGGAGGCACAATCTCGCCTCCCTCAGTCCGCGGACGCGGACTTCGCGGCGGCCCGCAGGCCACCCAATTGACTGCCGATTGACCGCCAGGCACTGGCCCCCGGCCGCGGTTTCAACCGCCCGCCCGGCACGCCGAATATGCATCGGTGCCACTAAAAGAGAGGCTGCATCTCGATGTCAACTCCGCTTGCGATCCTAATGGTTGCAGTTCGCCCGTAAATCACGGGAGCAGTCTGCCCATTTGTAGCAAGCGTGTAGAGAGACAGCCCCGTCGAGAGAAGCAGCCATGACCGGCAGGCACCTTCGCATTCCCGCATCCTATGCCGTTCCCAGCCTCCCGCAAATCCTTCTCCTCCGACGAATGCCCATTCCACACCAGTCGCGCAGAGCGGACAGACGCACCTCGTGGCGCACCGCACACCGTCTGAATCACCCTACACTGTCGGAATGGATAGGAATTATCATGTTGGAAGCCAAGCATGTCACTCTCAGCCGTGGCGGAAAAACTCTGCTCGACGATGCCTCGTTCCTTATCGGGCGCGGCGAAAAGGTCGGCCTCGTCGGCGTCAACGGCGCGGGCAAGACCACCCTGCTCCGTGCCCTCCACGGCGACGATGCACCCGACGCCGGCAGCATCACCCGCCCCAGACGTGTCGGTTATCTAGGGCAGGAACGCCTCGCCGATGCCCTCCTCTCCGGCGCCGGCTCGCCCATAACCACCGTGCGCGATGCCATGCTTGCCTCGCGCAACCTGCACACGCTTGCATCCGAGCTACGCGCTATCGAGGCGCAGCTTGCCACCGTCACCGCGCCCGAGCCCGCCGCTACAACTGCACCCATATCGCCATCCTCCAGCGGGAAAGGCCGCAATCGCGGCGCCGAGCCGGAGCAAAGCCCCCTTGACACCCTGCTCGCGCGCTACGGCGACCTGGAGGAACGCTTCCAACGTGAGGGTGGCTATGCCGCCGAGCACGAGATCGCCGAGTTGCTGCTTGGCCTGGGCCTGGGCGACGTGGAGCTAGAGCGCCCCGTCGCTGGCCTCTCCGGTGGGCAAAAGACGCGGCTGGCGCTCGCTCGCGTGCTCTTCGCCGCCCCCGAGCTGCTGCTGCTCGACGAGCCGACAAACCATCTCGACGGCCCCGCGACGCGCTGGCTGATGGACTCTCTGGCCCGCTTCGAGGGCGCTGTGCTGCTGATCTCACACGATCTCGCGCTGCTCGACCGAGCCATCACGCGCATCC
>DASVOW010000038.1:0-6707 GCA_036383155.1 Ktedonobacterales bacterium | reverse complement strand
AATCCGACGCTTGTAAGTAAATCATCCGGCGTCAGCCATGAGGAGGTGATCCGCCAGATCGCGGCTATCGTAGATGGGCCCCATTAGCGCTGAGACGATCAGTCTGGACACCGAAGGGATGCTGGAAGAGGCCCGTCGCTTGCGGCATGGCATCCTAACGTCGTGGTGAAGGTGCCTTCCACACCAAACGGCTGGGCCGCGGTCAGACAGCTGAAAGAGGAGGGTATTCGCACGAATGTGACCGTATGCTTCACCGCGAATCAGGCGCTCTTTGCGGCTCTGGCTGGTGCATATATTGTCAGTGTGTTTGTCGGTAGGCTAGACGACATCTCGCAGAATGGCCTGCAGGTGGTGCGCGACACTGTGGAGATCTATCGCCAGCACCACTTGCCGACGCTCGTGCTTGCCGCCAGCATTCGCCATCCGTTGCACATTTTGTCCGCAGCGAAGGCTGGCGCCGATATCGCGACGGTGCCGATTAAGGTGTTGCAACAGGCGGCATCGCCTCCACTGACGGGGCACGGTATTGAGCGGTTCCAAGCGGACTGGCAACAATTTTCGAGCCGCTAGCCGTAGATCCAGCCTGCGTATTCAGCCAAAAGGTGACAGTTCGCGCTAACATGCTGTCAGGGTAAAGCGAGGAGCGGGTGCTATGCTTTGGCTGTAGTGGATTTGGGCTCGACATTGTATGTGCGGCTCCAGGCAGCATACCCGCCGGCGAGCGCACTGGCATCGAATCCCATCGAGCGTAATTGACGCGCCACACGGGCGCTGGTAGCTTCGTCGGGTCAGGTGCAATACGCAACGATAGGACGATCTTTGAGCGCTTCGGCTGTCTCCGCCCACTCACGCACCTGATCGGGTAGGATGCGTATGCTTCCCGGAATTTGCCCGTCTGTTGCCGCATATTGTCCGCGTGTTCGCACATCCAGCACCACCGGAGGCCGAGGGCCGGCCAGCATGGCATGGAGCTTTTCCGCAGTGATACGCGGAACCTCAGTGGCATCCTGTTTGAAAAGGCCCTCGGCAGTACTCTCGCGTTCCTCGGGTCGCACTACACGCTCCCGCGCGACTCGGTTGCCGTACCACTGTGAGGCTGGCGTAGCGGTGACGCCATGCACGAGCACAGACACAAACACTACTACCCCCGCGACCGCCAGAAGCTGGATCGAGCGCGGAGTGTTCGCCTCAACAACGAGGAGGGCGAGCAGGAGCGAGGAAAGGCCGCGCGGACCAAACCAGGCGATGAACGCACGGGCGTCCTGACTCACCTTGGCGCGCAGAAACGCCAAGGTGATAGCCAGAGGGCGGACGACGACAATGGCGAGGACGGCAAGCACCAGCGCGAGGAAGAAAGGAATCGTGCCGAAGAGTGGGCCGAGTAGCACTCCGAAGAGAATGAAGGCTAGCAGCATGGCCATCTCGGCGGTGACCTCGCCATAGTCAAGGAAACAGTCGCAGAGAGTTACATCGAAGACCGCGACTGCCAGCCCTGCGAAGTAGGCGGCAAGGAATCCGTCGCCCCCTACCGCCTGTGCTATCGAATAGGAGGCGAGCACGAGTCCGATGCCGTAGAGGGCCTGGTATTCACGACGAATCGAGTAGCGCGCATCCGCTTTGCCCATGAGCCACGCGCCGACTCCTCCGACTGTGAGCCCGACGACCGGGCTGAGCACCAACAATCGTGCCAGGAAGCCGGTCCAGGAGCCGACTCCGCCGCCGGGAGCCAGCGACAGTTGAATCATAATGAGCACGATAGGAAGCACGATGATGTCGTTGGTGCCGGCCTCAATGGTAAGCGTTCTGCGCACCGAGCGAGGAATCTGTTCATTGCGTACGACATCGCGCAGCACGATTGGGTCGGTCGACGCCAGGACGGCTCCGAGCAAGATCGACTGGATCAGCGAGGTGTGCAGCAGTAGGGAAGACGCGATCGCGATCCCCGCAATGGTGAGAAGCGTGCCCGGTCCGAGGTCGAGCAACGGGACGCGCCATTGGTTGCGCATCTCTTCTACGTCGAGGCGAGCGGCATCCAGGAAGAGGACTAGCGCCAGATCGAGGGTCGCCACCGCTAATAGCGCAGGGTTGCGCGCGTCGATCTGGATTATGCCAATCGTGCCCGTCCCCAATAGAAGGCCCAGCCCCAGGAAGACAATGGGCAGTGAAAGCGGTATCCGGTCGATAACGCCAGACGCCAGCGCGGCGGCGAAGAGCACGAACGCGAGGATCGCGAACCACAATTCCACTTGCGTCATTGCTATCTCCCTCGTCTGTCGCCCACATGCCTATTAGTGACGCAGCTTAGTAGCTCCTACTCTGAACGAGCCACACTGAACGAGCCACACTGAACGAGCCACGTTGAACGAGCCACGCTCGCTCGTATGGATGTCGAGAAGGAGGCTGAAGATGCTGAGTCTCGGATAGCACTTCGCACAGTCAACCATGCTTAGATCTCACGCCGATAAAGCGCTATGGCGTCTTCCGCATATGGTCTGCCACTGGCGCGGATAATACGAGCCAGTTCATGTATGTCGACGGGAACATGACGAAAGGTGATGTCCCAGCCTGCTTCATCAGAGGAGACGATGGCGTAATCGGACCATGGATCTACCTTGACCTGCCCGTTTTCCAGATTCGTACGGTCCCAGTTGTAGGCGAGACTCACGCTGCCAGGATTGAAATACCAGGAATCGACCAGACGTCGCAACTGCTGAGTATGGGTATGCCCACCCGTCATCAAGGTCGCGTCAAAGCCGCTCAGGAACTGGCGAACGGTCGTATCAGCAGTATTGGGGAGGATGACATCGTCGAAAGAGTGGGGAGAACCGTGGAAGCAGAGCAGCTTTTTGCCAGCTTCCAGTGGGATCTCGATGGTTGGTTGAAACTAGCGCACAAAGGCCATGTCGTTTTCCGAGAGCTGCGCGAGCGCCCATTCTCTGACAGCAAGCTGCCTTTCGCTCACTTGCTCATGAGGGGACGTTTCCTCGCCGGTAATCAACCAAGCATCGGCATTACCCATGACGACGGGACAATTTAGCTCCCGAAGACGTTGAAGTGTCTCGGCTGGCTGTGCCCCACCTTGAAGCGCATCGCCCAGACACACGATTTGCTCTATACCTTGCACGTGCATATCCCTGATTACCCGGTCAAACGCATAGCAATTGCCGTGTATGTCCGAAATGATCGCGAGACGCATAGGGCGCTACCTTTCTCTGGCAGTCTCTACTCGTTGCAGATGGGGTGTTGAAAGAGCAACGAAGGTCTGGGGTGGTGTATGCCTCATGCTGGGTGGAGCGTGAGATGTGCACACAGACTCATTTTTTCTGTGACCACTGCTCCAGGATTTCCAGCATCGCTGCCTGTGACGGAGTCGTGAGCACGTTTTTTTCGGCGAATTCCCGCGCGTGTGGATTACCGTTCGCTCGAATTTCGTTCGCGGCTGCCTCCGTATTATACTGCGTCCGCCGGTATTCATATCCGTGCGAGCTGAGCAGGAGCCAGTATGCGCCTGGCCGGTCAGCAAAGGGCATCCCTACACTGCCTGCGTTAAGGATGCGCAGATCGCCCTGGCGCAACTCGAACTGAATATGGGTATGTCCACAGACAACAATTTGCTGGTCGATTCCTGAGAAGATGGTACTGAGCCGGTCGGCGGGGGTACGTGGCGTGAAGATTTCTTCGTCGCTATGCGGGGTAGCATGGCAAAATAGGACGTTTCCGAGACCTTCGATGTGGAGCACGAGTTGCTCCGGCAGCGCGGCCAGAAAGTCGCGCTGGGGGCGTGTTAAGTGCCCGGCGACCCACTGTATCTCCTCACGCCCTCTTGTCGAAATGTCGGGCAGGTATCGCCGGGTGATTGGCTGGCCGTCATACGCCTGGACAACTTCGCGGTCATTGTTGCCACGAATGAAGCGGACGCGATCTCCAAGCTGGGAGAGAAGGTCCAGGGTTTGCGCGGGCATGGGGCCAGTGACGATATCCCCTCCGACAATGATCAGGTCCGGTTGCACGCCGCTGAGGTCGTCTAGCACCGCATTGAGCGCTGGTAGGTTGCCATGGATATCGTAGAGTGCTGCAATCTTCAACCGCCAAGCTCCTTGTTTCCTGAGTGTCTGTCGCTGCTCTGTGTACCATAGCAGTGTGCGACCGCCAGGCGGAAGAGATTTTCTATGCTCGTAGCATGTATGGATTGTCGATCGGTCGTCCGCAGCGCATTTGGGTGCGGCTGAGTTGATTCGTGACGAGCACGATACCAATCAGCATATTGGTGAGATACTTAGGGTTCATGTTCCAGCGCGGCACGATCCCAGCCGGCGAGATTCGCGCCGACCTCGTATGTGCTCTGCGCGAAGTCGAGCAGCATGGCATCTGGATTATCAGCGGTGCGGACGGCCTCGTATGGAAGGATGAACTCGCCCAACTCGCGGTTGTATGAGGCGGCAGTAGGCAGAATCGCTGCGTCGGCGAAGCCTGGCGGCTCGGGAACTATGTACGCGTAGTAGGCTGGCTCCTGGACGGGGCTGCCGGGTGTGCCAAGCCAGAAGCCGCAACTGCTGACCTCATGGGAATATGCTTCGCGGTCAATGTGATTTGCTCCAGACCGGGCGGGCGCACGTCGACCTGAGAAGCGGCTCACTGCCAGGTCAAAGCCGCCCCAGAAGAAGTGTACCGGGCTGCTTTTTCCGATGAAGCGAGCGCGAAACTGTTGGAGCACGCGATCGGACTGCACCATGATGCGCCACCACCGGTTGGCATACGTGGCATCGTAGAAGCAGTGTTCCTCATCCTGATCGCAACGGATCGGGTTAGCGACTTCCTGGGGCAGCGGATTGATTGTGATGTCTATGCCAAGTGCGTGCAAGTGTGCCATGAATTCCCGGTAGAAGTCGGCGACAGAACGTGGATACAGGGCCATCCTCCGGCTCGTACCATCGCTGGTGTGGATCCAGAGGGCATGCTCGAGGAAGTCGAACGTAATGTCGAAGATGCGTGTGCCATATGGGATGGAATTCGTCGTCAGGCCGCGCGGCGTCACATATAACGTCACCGACCACCAATGGTTGACACGTGGGCTGAGCGCAAGCCGCACTTTGCCGACAAGCTGAGTCCACATGTGGAGCGTCTGGTAGGTGCCCTGCCACGCTGTGAGCGGTAAGGCCGGCCAAATCTCATCGCGGACGTAATCCACCGGTTGTGCCTTGGTGTCCTGTGTGTGACTCATACTGCATTACCCTTTACGCAGGTGTCAGCGGCACTTCAGGGGTCGGGTATCAGGTGGTGAGCGGTTTAACTGACGATGAGAACAATCTTACCATACACACCGCCAAACTTGTTTGCATCGAGGGCCTGTCCAGCCTCCTCCAGTGGATATGTGCGCTCGACCGCCACAACGATCTCGCCAGCGTCGGCAAGACGCGCAAGCTCGTCCAGATGGGATGCTGTTTCGAACCCAGACTCGGCGAGACGGACGTTGATGGCTCGTATTTTCCGTGCGGCGAAGGCTTCCTCGTCGGCGGCATAGACCGTCGAGGCGATCCGTCCACCAGGGCGGACGGCGCCGGAGAGCCATGCGAGAGTTGCGCGGTCACTGGCCACATCTAAGATTGCGTGTATACCGTCGGGATGGGCCGCCTTTACTGTGGATGCCAGGTCTGTCTGACTGTAGTCGATGGTTTCTGTGGCTCCGAGTTGTGCAAGACGGGCAAGGCTCTCTCTGCTGCGGCCCGTTCCGATGACGTGGATGCCGCGACGAGCCGCAAGCTGGACGGCGTATCTGCCAACGCCGCCGGTCGCGCCCACGACCAGGAGTGTCTCCCCTTTCTGCAGGGCAAGGGCGTCGAGGGATGCCAGAGCGGTGAGAGCCGGCGTCGGCAGGGCGGCGGCGTGTACGAAGTCGAGCGTACGGGGTTTGCGCGCGAGCGCCGCCGAGGTGGGCACGGCGACTTGCTCCGCATAGGTGCCGACCTGGCGGACAATCCCGAATACCTCGTCGCCTACAGCCCATCCTGTCACGTTGGTCCCGATCTGCTCGACGATGCCCGCCAGGTCTTGCCCCAGGATTAGTGGGAACTGGGGAGTCGCGACGGGCATCTGTCTATCGCGGATCTTCCAATCGGTGGGATTAACGCCTGCTGCATGCACGCGGACCAGCAATTCATCTGGCCCAGTCGTTGGGCGGGGCAGGTCATGGACCGAGCCGGACGTGCTGAATGCATCTATTGCGAAGGCGCGCATAGGTCCTCTCCCCTCATATGAGCATCGCTCGTGCGGTTGTCGCATACACGAATGCGCGGGGCAGAGAGAGGCTGTGTCCACGATGAGATCGGGAGCGTGCCTAATGCCCGCACTGGTCATACTGACTGCGATCGGCATGCTGTGCCTGCATCAGGCGTGCCAATCGCCGTACGTGGCGATGTCGTTGACCCGCGCGTCACCGTGCACCATCTGATCTCGAATCGGCATTACTGTGGTGCTGCTTGTGGGGTGGGGTGAAGATTATGCTCTACATGGCGGCGGTTGACTAGGTACGGCGGGCCACATCCATTACTGTTGAGTCGCCAGAATGCGGGTCATTGTGGCGACAATCTCCTCGCGCATCGGCGAGTGGAGGGCCAACGCCAGTTGCGTTTCGACCAACCCAGACGGAATCCCCATGTCATATCGCTTACCGCGGGCCTCGAAAGCCAGGTACGTTTCGCGTTCCGCAA
>DASVOW010000037.1:0-1766 GCA_036383155.1 Ktedonobacterales bacterium | reverse complement strand
TGCCACTTTTTCGTCCGCGAACCGTGAGCAGTGAAAAACTCCACAGCTTGATGCCCAAGCGCAACAACGACGTGGTCATGATGTTGTTGATGCGCACGAACGTATTGACTCGATAGGGCTTTGCCATACGATTCTTGCCTCTCTTGCTCCTTTTTGCACGGCCCGCCCTCCATCGGCTCGATCCGCGCGGGACGAGGCGAGGATACATATTCTCTCGCCACCCGGCGCTGGCGCTCAGACAATCAACTGTCTGTCCGCTCAAAGAGATAGACGACTTCGTACGTATGGGGATCGACGCGCTCGGCGAGTGTGCGACGGGCCTCCATTTGCTCGCGGTACTTCGTCACAAATCTCTCAAGATCTTCCTCCGATTTCCACTGGGCATAGTTGACGACGCGGGTACCATCTGTGCTTCTGTGCAGCGCCGTTCCGATCATGCCGGACTCACCCTTGGCCTCCTCGACGAAGCGAATCCACTGATCGATCAGCTCCTGCTGCTGTTCAGGTTTCGTCTCAAAGATATTGATTACTGTCACCAGATTACCCTCGCGAGAAATACGCATCTTTTCGCTCCTCTCGAAACGGGAACGCCCTAGCGTAGCGCTTGAGATGTAGCGGAGGGTTTTGCCTCGCCGCGCTTCAGCGCTCTGTAGTGCGCGCCGAGTGAACCCGTCAGCGCTAGAGCGCCGATGCCGACCAGTGTATGCAGCGTCTGGATCAGCCAGTGCAGATTACCGGCGAGCATGTGGGCTTGCGACACGCCAAAGATCGGCACGATGATGGCATAGACGATCCCGACAATACCCCAGATGCGCAGTTCCCTGGCGGTAAGCGCGATGATGCTCATTGCCAAGAGTCCCAGGGTGACGAGAAGGCCGAAGAGCATATGGATGTCGGTGAGGTTAACGTGGGCGATCCAGATGATCAGGCCAAGCACCAGGGCGCACAGTCCGGCAAGGCCAACGACGATCTGGAGAATACGTGTGGTCATGATCTCTCCTTTGCGGCATCCGCCGACTTTGTTAGGGTTTGACTCTGGTTTCCAAGTCGGAAGCATAGGGCTATTATGGACTTGTGCGAAGATCCACTTTTTGCTACATTGTCTATGCCATTTACAAGCGTGGCTATAGATGGTACAGCGTGTACCGAGCATCAGGAGAGCGATCATGCCCAGGCGTGTCCAGCCAACTAAACGGCCAGAGATCAAGCTGGATGCTACGTTGCCGGTGCCGCTCTACAAGCAGCTCTATGAGCGCTTGCGTGGCGCCATCCTGACGGGGCAATTGGAGCGTGGGGCGCGTCTGCCCTCCACACGGACACTCGCCAGTGAACTGGGCGTGGCACGCATGACGACAGCTCTGGCCTATCAGCAATTGGTGCTGGAGGGCTATCTGGAGGGCCGGGTGGGACAGGGAACGGTGGTCGCACGCTCTTTGCCCGCGACGCTCTTCAACGCTCAGAAAGACAGCAAACGCGAGGAGCGAACAGACGCAGGGAAGATTTCTCCCATCCACCTAGCCTCATGCCTGCGCCCGCTCAGGGACATCCCGTGGCCTTCGCAGAGAGAGGGGCAGGGAGGGACGTTTTCTGGTGGCGCGCCAGGGCTAGAGATGTTTCCTTACGAGGTCTGGGCGCGTTTGATCGCGCGCCGTGCGCGGCAATCGGTGCGTGAATTCGCTCACTACCCGCCGCCTGCCGGTTACTTTCCACTGCGAGAGGCTATTGCCGCATGGGTCGGCGTCACACGCGGGGTGCGCTGCACCCCC
>DASVOW010000036.1:0-2303 GCA_036383155.1 Ktedonobacterales bacterium | reverse complement strand
GCACAGCATATGCTGCAAATGAGGAGTGCCAGCCTACCCCACCAGCTCAAACAGCATAATGTCGTCCCCCAGGCGCAGCTCGTCGCCATGCTGCAGCGCCATCGGCCGGGTGACGCGTGTGCCGTTGACCCAGGTGCCGTTTGAGCTCTTGAGATCTTCCACCGTCCACTTGCCGCCATGGAAGCTCATGCGGGCGTGGAAGCGCGAGACGGTGCCGTCAGGGATGACGATATCATTGCCCGCCGTGCGTCCCAGCGTTGTGGTGTCCTGGTGCAGCAAAAACGCCTGCCCGGCCAGCGGACCCGTGTGCACCGTGATGCGACAGCGCAACGGCCGCCCATTCGGCGCGAGATACTTATCGCCATGTCCACGACTGCCTGAGAGATCATAGCCGCAGGTAGTGCAAAACCGGTTCTGTGGATTGTTCGCCGCCCCGCACCGCAGACAGGTGCCCGGCTGCCCCGGCACACCACGCGGCGGCAATGGCAAGTTGCCTCGCCCGGTAGCTGCTTCGATCATCTGATTGGGGCGGCGTGTGGTCGCACCCGGTGCGCGTCCGGCGATCCGAGCCTCATCTGCCGCTGCCTTGAGCTGGTCAGCCATCTCGCGCGCCCGCTGGAAGCGAGCAGACGGATGCTTCTCCATCGCCCGCAAGATGATATGCTCCACACGCGGTGGCAGCCCGCTCACCAAAGCGGATGGGCGCGGCACCGGCTCTTGCATGTGCTTCACGATCGTGCCCATCGGCGTGTCCGAGGTAAAAGGCAGCCGTCCCGTCACACACTGGAAGAGCACGACGCCCAGCGCGTAGATATCTGTGCGCGCGTCGATGACGCCGTTTGGTGTACCCTGCTCCGGTGCCATATATTGGGGCGTGCCGACGTTGCCGCCTGAGCGCGTGAACGCGCGATTCGCTTCGAGGATCGCCGCAATGCCAAAGTCTGAGAGCAGCAGGTGTTCCTCGTTGCGCAGCAGCATATTGCCCGGCTTGACATCGCGGTGGATGACGCCGTTGCTATGAGCACATTCCAGGGCGAGCGCCGCCTGCGCCAGCAACTCCAGCGTCATCGCGAGATTGAGGCGCGTACGCTCAGCCTCGGCCCGCACGATGCGATCGCGCATCGTCCCCCCGGCGATATATTCCATGACGATGAAGGCCCAGCCCTTATCCTCGCCATAGTCATGCACAGGGACGATATTTGGATGCGTAAGACGGGCGATCAGCCGGGCCTCGGCGGTGAAGCGCTGGGCAAATTCCTGGTCGCGCGCATGATCGATTTGCGTGGGAATCGCTTTGATGGCCACGAAGCGATCGAGCGAAGTCTGGTAGCCTTTGTAGACACGCGCCATACCGCCCTGCCCGATCAGCTCTTGCACGCGGTATTGCCCCAGGTCTTGCCCAATCAAATCGTTCATGCCGCCTCCGCTACACGTCGACCCATCCACAGGTCACGTTCCTGTCACTCATTATACGTGGCAGGGGTAGCAAAGTGCATAGCTGGTGCCAATTGAGCGAGCGATCTGTGTGGCAATACGGGTATGTCTGAGAGCACGTGAGCATCAGGCATCGCTTGGAGGCGCTAGACGGCGCGGATCTCCACCTCCCCAAACGTGGCGCTTGCGATGATGCGCAGATAACTCGTGCCGTGCTCCTCCCCAAGCGTGAAGTCCTCATGCGCAGTGATGCCTGAGACCGAGTGATCAGGAACAGAGACCTCGCCAAAGATGGCGTTGCTCTCGATGAGCACGTGCAGGCCTCGCGGCACCAGCACGTTGATCTCGCCAAAGGTCGCGTTCAGGCGCAACACATTCTCTCCTGCAGCCAGCCGCGCCATACGGATATCCAGCCGCACCTCGCCGAAGAGAGCATTCACCTTCGTCTCCGGCCCAAGCTCCCAGAGCGAGCCGCTACGGTCCACCGACCCAAAAATCGCCGAAATCGTGCGGCCCTGGTAAACACTCTGTGCCTGCGGGCGGCCGCTGCGCTGCGTAATCGTGGGAAGCTCGTACCCCGGTTCCGCGGGCAGCGACTGTAGGATCGCCCGCCGCTCCACCGGGTCGCTCGTCACCATCAGCTTGCCCATCAACTGGCGAAACTCTTCGAGTGGCAGGCCGCCACGCGCGTATCGCTCACGCAATTCCTCGATCGCCGTCTCCTGATCGATGCCTTGGTCCATCGCCATATGCCCTCCAGCAGGAATTGTCATATTTGCTCGCGACAGTGCCATTGACTCTCTCCTCTTCGACTATGCAGAGCGCCAGCCGGCAACCAACAGATGCCAGATACGCGGTGCGACCACACG
>DASVOW010000035.1:0-9043 GCA_036383155.1 Ktedonobacterales bacterium | reverse complement strand
CGAGAATCACCATACTGACGGTGCTGACGGCCGCGACAACACCCCAAAGAAATCTGCGCATGGACGTCCTTTCTCTCACTTCACCATGGCTCCCACAGCCAAGTGGTGACTCCGATAAGTGAAACGAAGGACGCCTGCATATGGGGTGTGAATTACACCACAACCATGAGACAAACCTCATTCCGTTGGCAGGCCGCTAGCTCGCCGCGCGCAGCTTCGCCAGCTCCTCGAAGAGTTGCTTCTCGCGGGGGGAGAGCTTGCGCGGCAACGTCACCTGGATGCGCGCGATCAGGTTGCCCGCGGCCTCGCCGCGCAGCCTGGGCATACCCTTGCCTGTCAGCCTGAACGTCTGGCCGTTCTGCGTCTCGGCGGGGATGGTGAGTAGCAGGCGCTTGCCATCGGGGGTCGGCACGGGAACCTCGCCGCCGAGCACGGCGACCGTCAGTGGCACCGGCACGTCGACGGTCAGGTCATCGCCTTTGCGCTCGAAATTGGGGTCGGGCTTGACCATGACGACGAGATAGAGGTCACCCTTCGGTCCACCGCCGATGCCCGGGTTGCCCTCGCCCGCGACGCGCACGCGCGATCCCGTATCCACGCCCGCCGGGATACGTACCTCCAGGCGGCGCGACTGGCCGTTGATCGTGCCTGTGCCGCCACAGGTGGCGCAGGTGCGCAAACCGAGACGGCCTGTGCCTTTGCAGGTGGGGCACGTCTCCGGCGATTGCACGTTGTAGGCGCGGCTCGCCCCTGTGTACGCCTCCCGCAAGCTCACCTCAACCGGCTGCTCGATATCCTGGCCGGGGCGCGGCCCCAGGTCACCAGTGGAGCCAGTGGAGCCGGTCGAGCCACGTCCGGTGGTCGTCGTGCCGCCGCCGGAGCGCCTGTTGAAGAGGATGTCGAAGAAGTCGTTGAACCCCGTCGGATCCTCGTAGTTGTAGGGAATGTCGCCGGGCGCGCCGGCGTAGGTGCGTGCGCGCGCGCGAGTGCCGCTGGGCGCCGGGGCTGGCCCAAACTGTTCCTGCCAGTTGGGGCCGAGCGTGTCGTATTTGCGGCGCTTATCGGCGTCGGACAGCACCTCGTAGGCTTCGTTGATCTCCTTGAACTTTGCCTCGGCGGTTTTATTCCCTGGGTTGATATCGGGATGATATTTGCGCGCAAGCTTACGATACGCCTTCTTGATGTCTTCGGCGCTTGCGCTCTTCTCGATTCCCAGGATCTTGTAATAGTCTTTGTATGCCATCGGCACCTACACCTGCCGCGATCGAATCTCCACCCGCCGCACCAGACGCGTTGGATTGTCAGCCCCGCGACTAGCCCGCGCTCACCTTGACACGCGCCGGGCGCAGCAACTCATTGCCGACCATGTAGCCCTTGCGCACCTCTTCGACCACCTCTCCCTCCGGATGCTCAGGCGACGCCACACTCTCGATGGCCTCGTGCACCCGTGGATCGAACTCCTGGCCGACCGTTGCCACAGGGGTCAGCCCCTCCGTCTTGATCAGCTCATTCAGTTGCCAATGCACCATGCGCAGGCTGTTCTGGAGGCCGTCGCGGTCCATCGTATCGGTATAGCTCATGGCGCGGTCGAGGTTATCGACCACCTCCAGCACCTTCTCCAGCAGATCGCGCTTATAGCGCTGGTTGCGCTCGTTCGCCAGCCGCTCCTGGCGCTTGCGGAAGTTTTCCATCTCGGCGCGCTCGCGCAGCCACTTATCCTTATACTGCGTGACTTCGTCGCGCGCGGCCTGGAGTTGCGCCTGCAGATCGGTCACATCCGCGCTCGTGCTCGTGCTCCCGTCGGTCGTCTGCGCATCCGCGCTTGCCTGCGCGATCGTTTCGTCCGGCTGCTGTTCCTGCGGCTCGATAAGCTCACCTTCGTTGCGTTCCGTCATGACAAGCTCCCTAATAATATCGAAATGAAATCAGTGCAGTATGAAAAAGCAGGCGCGAGCCGTAGCGTGTGAGACGCTCGCACGTCACGCTCTGCTCGTATATCTCAACGCTCAGTATAGCCCTGTGCGGCTGGAGGTGTCAAAAACGCCCTATCGCAGTCCGCCCGGACACTCCCGCTCCGGCTGGCACACGTTCAAGGGCTGTGCCGTCTGGGCCTGCCTCGTCGCGCCATGGCAAGAGATCGACGAGTAGCAGAAGGATGAGAGAGCACGTAGGCAACGCAAACACGAGCTGCCCGAGCGGCGGCGCAAGCTGGTAGAGCGACATCCTCTCGGCGACATCGTAGATCCATTGCAGCGCGAGCGCGCCTGCCAGCAGCCTCACGAGACGGGTACGCACGGCTGATGGCGTCTTCGTCCCTGACGCCGGTAGACGTTGCGAGGTCGCGTCCAGCCAGCCAATGTCTACGCAGAGCAGGAGCATGGGCAGCAGGAGGATGACATGGTAGTAGAGCCACGTCATCGGCGAGACAAGCAGCATGGCAGGCACGTAGGCGAGAAAGGTGCGCTCGTCGGCGGCAAATGGACGCTGCCGCCCAAGCAACGTTCGCCAGACGAGCAGGCACAGCAGCGCGGCGATGAGCAGCACGGCGAGCGGCACTGCCAAAGCCGGCGCGGAGACGGCAGGGGACAACTCAAAGCTGCCGGTGAAGAGCAGATGCGCGAGGCCGCTGAGCGACGTATTGTGCGGGTGGTGGATCCACTCGGTGCTGTTGGCGGGCGCTTCGCGGGTGACATAGGCGAGGTAGCCGTCCACACCAACAAGAGGAAGCGCGAGCAACGAGCAGCCTATGAATACAGCGGCGGCGGCGAAGCAGGCGCGCCAGTCGCGGCGCAAGAAAAAGTAGACGACGGCGAATGCCGGGAAGAGGCGCAGCGCAGCCGCCAGCCCCAGCGCGCCGCCCGCCAACGCGGAGCGCCCGTGCCGCGCCCAGCGCCAGGCCAGCACGAAGAGCAGAAAGAGCAGCGGCGAGACCTGCCCTTCCAGCAACGTGCGCTGTAGCGGCGGCCAGAGCGCGAGCAAGATGAAAAAGATGCTAAGCTGCCAGCTACTTGGTCGCACGCCACGCTCGCGCATGATCACGAGCACACCGGCGCCCAGGCAGAATAGGTTCACCACGTCCCACACCATAGCGCCAATGGCGATAGGTGGAAGCACGAACGGCGCTATGAAAAGCAGATATACCGGTGGATGGAGCAGGTGGTGCATCACACCACAGCCGGAGAACGGCTGGTAGGGGTTTTGGTGAGCAAGCAGCTGACGAACGGCGAGCACGTCCTGGCACAAGTCGCCGCCATGTGGATCGGCTGCGGTGAGGCGGATGCTCACCAGCATTGCGAGATTGAGCGCGCATCCCGCCAGGATCGCGAGCACCCGAGGCGAGGCCAGGTAGGCAATACGCCTCTGCCGCCCACGGTCCCGGTGGCCTGGCATCATCGGCGTATCCTCTCAACCCCACCTGACCCCAACCCGCACCGCATGCCGCATGCGATAGGTGTTGCTAGCAGACACGTTCCATTGCACGCGAAAGGTATCTTCCATAAAACGATGGTCACATCGAGGCGTAACGCCGCCTCGCCCACCCACTCCTTGGGCCTATGACAAGCATCCTGAGACACCGGGGCGCGGTAATACGCGGATACTGAGGGTGCGGGAGCGTGAAGCTTACCGTATGGCGCTCGATACCATGCGCTCGCCGCTATCGGGGCGGTAGATCTTGACGACGGCCTCTGTCACTGTCTCAAGCAGGATGTCGAGATCGAACGGCTTTGGCACGACCGGGACGTCGAGCTGCTCGAGCAGGCGCGACGTGTCGGCAGGAATGCTATGCGAGTTTGCCGTGATAAGAATGTAGGCGTTATGCGTAGCAAGACGCGCATCCGCCGCGACAGCTTCGAGCACTCCAGTGCCATCTAATCCAGGCATCCGCAGATCGAGCAGCACCACCACCGGCCCATAGGTAGCTTGCAGCAAGGCCAACGCCGTATTGCCGTTCTCCGCCTCGAGCACGTTATACTCTTCATCCTCCAGAACGGCACGCAACGTGGCGCGGATGGAGCGATCATCGTCGACGATTAATATGTGTATTGGATGTGTGTTGTTCACTGTACAATTCCTGTCTACCCTCTTGAGCCTGATCATTGAGCCGGCTCGGCAGATAGATAACCTTACGATATTCCTGACCCAGACCGCGATGACGCCTCATCGAGGGAAACCGGCGCGGCGCTCCGACCTTCTGGCCGGGGGATGTCTATGTAGACGGACTATCCATAGGGTGATAACTGGGCATAGCCATCTGGCCCACACAACTGGACCATACAACTGATCCTCTAGATCGGCTGTATGGTCCAGCTAGCACAGCTGCTGGCGGTGCCGCCAGCACCCCCTACTGGCACGCTACATGGCGCAGTACACCGTCTTCTTGTTTTCGTCAGGGAAACTGCGAGAAAACTGGAAGAAGAGTGTCCGTGGCGTATGCTATGCTTGAGGAAGGCACAGGCGTTGTCTCCTGTGCTACGAGTGTCCTGGCATGCCCTATAGGCAGTTATGTCTACGTCCCACGTACATTGTACTACTACTACGTACATCACATCTACTACGTACATCACATCCAATAGTTACGCGGCATGCGTGCAGCCGCGTTGAGAGGATTCCGATGGCTAGCACCGCTCAAGACGCACACGATACCCCTGAGACTCCCGACACTTCAGACGCAGCGCTTCGCTTCACGAGCAGCGACACGCGCATCACCGAGCTACTCGACCGTATGCACGAGATAGCGGATCTCAGCGCACTTGGCGCGCTGGCCGCCTGGGATCAGAACACCGCGCTGCCCGACGGCGCGGGCCAGATTCGCGGGCAGCAGCTCGCCACGCTCCAGGGCGCGCTTCATGACCGCTGGACCGACCAGCGCGTGGGCACACTGGTGGCGGAGCTGGCCGGCGTGGTGCAGAGTGAGCCATTCACCGACGCGGATCGTGGGCTGGTGCGCGAGGTCAAGCGAGCCTACGACCACGCCACGAAGCTGCCGCGCGGCCTCGTCGAAGAGATGGCGCGCACCGAGGCGGGCGCGTTCGAGGCGTGGCGCCGCGCGCGCGAGCAAAGCGACTTTGCCAGCTTCGCGCCGTGGCTGAGCCGCGTGGTGGCGCTCCAGCGTGAGATCGCCGACCGCTTTGGCTACAAAGAGTCGCGCTATGATGCCCTGCTCGACCAGTATGAGCCGGGCATGACGGCCAGCCGCATCGACACACTCTTTAGCGCCGTGCGCGACACCAGCATCGGCCTGCTGCGCCGCGTCCAGGCGAGCGGCATCACCATAGACGACTCGCTCCTCCAGGGCAACTTCCCGGCGGACCGGCAGTTCGCGCTCAGCGACAGGGTGCTGCGCGGCATGGGCTACGATTTCAATCGCGGCGGCATCGCTCGCTCACCGCATCCATTCACCACCAGCTTTGGCTCGCCGTATGATGTCCGCCTGACGGTGCGCCCCGACGAGCGCTTCCTCCAGGCTGCGGTCATGGCGGCAATCCACGAGGGCGGGCATGCCCTCTACGAGCAGGGCAGCGCCGAATCACTGGCGCGCACACCGCTCGCCGGTGGCGCTTCGATGGGCGCGCACGAGTCGCAGTCACGCCTGTGGGAAAACGCCATCGGGCGCTCGGAGGCATACTGGCAGGGGCAGTTCGCCGCGGTGCGTGAGATCTTCCCCGAGCAGTACGCGCACGTCGATGCGGCGACCTTCGCGCGAGCGCTGAACAAGGTGCAGCCGAGCCTGATCCGCATTGAGGCCGATGAGGTAACCTATAACCTCCACATCATCATCCGCTTCGAGCTGGAGAAGGAGCTGGTGAACGGCGATCTCGCCATCGAGACGCTGCCGGGCCTGTGGAACGCCAAGTATCGCGAGTACCTGGGCGTCGAGCCCGCCAACGACGCCGAGGGCGTGCTGCAGGACATCCACTGGACAAGCGGCTTCGGCTACTTCCCGACCTACACACTCGGCAACCTCTACGCGGCGCAGATCTATGCGACGTTGCGCAAGGTGTTCCCTGACTTCGATGAGCGCCTGGCGCGTGGGGACACAGCATTTGCGCATGGCTGGCTGCGCGAGCATATGTACGCCGTGGGCACGACCTATCAGCCCGAAGACCTGATCCGCCGTGTCACCGGCGAGATGCCCAACCCAGCCTACTTCGCCGAGTATCTCAACGGCAAGTTCGAGAAGCTCTACGGGCTGGCACGCCAGTAGAACCGGCACCTAGCAGCACCTCCGACGAAATGCGCTCTCCTGGCTATCTCACTCCGAGAGCTGGGAGAGCGTCTCTCTGTAGTGTAGCAGAGCCAGCGTCCCCAAAGGCACCTCCTCACTGCGCGAGAGACGGCGAGTGACGCCTACTGTGGCAGCGATGGCAAGCGCCCTTGCTACGGCTGCGCTTCATCGCCGGGCGCCTGCGGCGGCTCTGCGTCGTCGCGCGGCGGCTCAACCGCCTCGGTAGGTGGTGTCTCCGCGGGCCCATCGTCTTTGCCGTTACCAAGCGCGAGCGCCTGTGCTTCCGCGCGCAGGCGTCGGATCTCCGCCACGGTCGCATACACGCGATCCAGCAGATCGCGATGCGCCTCGATGCCCGCGTGGATCAGCCACGAGGCGGCGTCGCTCCTCGTCGTGCGAATGCCTGCCTCGATCAGCGCGTCGATGGCATCCAGATCGCGATCGCCGATGCGGCACGTCACGACGTTGTTCTTCGTAGTCCCCGGCTCGGCAGAAACCTCAGTGCGACGCACATACGAAACGTCTGTGATGGCTCGTCTGACGCGTTCCAGATTCACGCCCATGCTTTCCAGCACACCTGCCGCGATACCTTCGCCCTCACGAATGAGGCCAAGCAGGACATGTTCCGTGCCGATGTAATGATGATTGAGGCGGCGCGCCTCGTCCACCGCCAGCTCCATGACTTTCTTAGACCGTGGTGTCAGCCCGACCTCACCCACCACAGGGCGATCCTTGTGCCCAATGATCATGTCAACCTGGATACGCACTTTCTGAGGCTTCACATCGAGGCTTTCCAGTATGCGTACCGCTCTGCTGTCACCCACGTCTACCAGGCCGAGCAGCAAATGCTCCGTGCCAATGTAGTTGTGGTTGAGGCGCATCGCCTCTTCCTGTGCCAGGTTCAGCACCTTACGCGCCTGCTCATCAAACTTGTCGAACCTGCCCCCCATCTGCCCTTCGTCCCCCTGCTGGCCGCGAAACCTGAACATGTTCGCCTCCTGGCTGCTCTCGTGTAACTTGTAAATTAGTTACACGCTACAGCTCCAGTATGCCCGGCGATCGATATGCGCGTCAAGTGCCTGTTATGACAATGACCAATCTGGAGCGTGCGGTATGCTGTGGGCTGTGGGCTGGTGCGCAGGCTCGCTCGTCTGCCGCTCGGCGTGCGCCAACGAGTCTCACAAATCTTGCCATCACAACCAAACGCCAGTCAGCAGAACAGACTTCTTCCGCTGTCTGGCGTTTCGTTCTAATGCAGCTTAGTTGTCGGTATCTGCCAGCATGGAGCGCAGCCGCTGGCAGAGAGACGCGATGTCATCCGCGCCGCCTCGTGGCGCGCCCGGCCAATTCTCGACATTCCAGCGCAGGTACTCGGTGGGGGTGCCCGGATAGCGCGCTGTAAGGAAGCCATGCACGTGAGGAGTCACCTCACCATAGAACTCCATATAGACCTTCTCCGCCCCTGTGCACACTTTGAGGCCGTGGCTTAGCCGGGCAATGAGCAGGCCCATGGCCTGCGCTTCAGCGGGCGTTAGGTCTGCGAAGTCTGAGACATGTCGCTTTGTCTCCACCGCGATTCGCCCCAGATAGTACGGCCCCTCGCCGAAGTGGGCATGGTGGGCATAGACGAGATCGTCTTCGTAGATTGGGCCATCTATTGGTGGTGTCACACCTTGCTGGATGTTGCAAAAGAGGCATTCTTTCATTGTTTGCTCCTGATCCATTGGTAATGCGCACGAGTGTCTGGGCAGACCCGTACGGTCGGGTCCTACCTTGTGCGCCTCGACGGTCGAACTGCCTACATCACCTGACTCGCCAAAGAGCCACGCAGGCGATCGCAGAGGGCTGTGACCTCCTCAGCGCCGCCCTGAGGTGAGCCAGACCACTCATCCACACGCTCTCGCCAGTATTCCTCCGGTGTGCCTGGATACCGCGCGAAGATATGGA
Organism: Ktedonobacterales bacterium; assembly: GCA_036383155.1. Lineage (GTDB taxonomy): Bacteria > Chloroflexota > Ktedonobacteria > Ktedonobacterales > JADMIN01 > DASVOW01. The sequence goes on along the minus strand of DASVOW010000035.1, from coordinate 870 downwards.
GATGCAGGTGCGGAACATGGTCGCCATAAAAGAAGACATACACATGGTCTGCTCCGGCGCAGTCCTTCAACGCGCGGCTGAGGCGTGAGATGAGTTGGCCGATGGCCTGTGCTTCAGCCAGGGTCAATTCGGCAAAACTGGGCACATGTCGTTTTGTCTCAGCTCTGACATAGCCCAGGAAGGTCTGCCCCTGGTTGCGAGAGACATGGTGCGCGTAGACCAGATCATCTTCATAGATCGGCCCACCTATCACTGAGCCTTGGTGCTTGGCGCAGATAGGACAAGCTTCCACACGATACTCCTTTGCTCCCTGCTCGTTCGCCAGGAACATCCTGACGTGTTGTTACGCTCTCCTATCACCCCATCGTCGCGCTTCCTTGTGCTCTTTTTTCGAGATCCTGTATGGAGGTTGCTGGAGTCCTCCGAAGAATCGCAGTCGCCGGCGATGCGGCATGCATCTGGCGCCGGAGGATAAAAAACGCGCAAGTAATCGGAGGCCTTTGGTGATAGGATGAGGAAAGGGGGCGACAGCAATGCCAGAGAGACATACAGAAATCGACAGTGACGATTGGCTGACGGCGGCTCGCCCGCGCCTACGACGCCTGGCATACTTGCGGGGTGTTGCTCCTGATGCCATGGACGATGTGGTGCAGGAAACACTCCTGGAAGCGTGGAAACACTTGGATCGTCTGCATACTCCTGAGGGGGTTCATAGATGGCTCGACGAGATTTGCCGCAATATCTGCCGCCGCCATGCGCGCAAACAACATGTGGAGCACCAGCACCTCGTTTCGCTCCGCTCTCCAGATGACGCTGAAGATGGCGAGAGCGGGCAGCCAGTGCCTTCTTTGCTGAAGGATATCCCCGACC
>DASVOW010000034.1:0-4360 GCA_036383155.1 Ktedonobacterales bacterium | reverse complement strand
CGTAGTCGTAGCCGTTCGGATCGTAGGCGTTCGGATCGTAGCCGTTGGGAGCGTAGGCATTCGGATCATAGCTGTTAGGATCATAGCCGTTCGAATCGTAGGCGTTGGGATCATAGCCGTTTTGTGCGCTCTGATCGTACGCGTACCCCTGCTCATCGTAGCCGCCGGCATATTGTGGATTGTCGTCCCAGGCAAAATCTGCCCCGCCTTCGGTGTAGCCATCGTCCCATGCACCTAGATCTTGCTGCTGTGGCGCACGGCTCCATTGGTCGGCGACCGGCATATGCTGCCTGCCTGCGTCCATCGAGAGATTGGGAGCGCGTGGTGGCTCTGCCTGCTGCAGCCAGGGTGGGAGCTCCTCCGCCGGAATACCGCCGCCCTGGCGCCTGCCACTGCCGAAACGTTCGCTATCGTCTCGCAACTGCCCTGACCCTGGAAGCGACGCGCTGTACGGGCGGCTGGCACCTTGACTTGAGGAAAGCTCACTCTGCCAAGCGGGTAGCTGATCGCTCGCTCGCGACTGTTGCCATGACGCGGCGGATGCGGATGGGGGAGGCGGGGGAGGCGGGAGTATGCCACTTCCCGGCACAGAAGCCCCATTGCTGGTCCAGCCTGCTGTCGAGCTAAAGGTCGCCTGCTGTGATGAGCTGTTGCTGGCGGCGCCATTCTCCCCGTGCACCCACTGAGGGAGCATATCGGGATCGATCAAGTCTGATGCGGAGAAACTCATGCCACCAGGACGCGCATCCGGCGTTCCAGATGAGGCCGAAGGAACATATGAAGGAATAGCTCGCGCATCGGAGGCAGGCATCGGCGGCGCGGGTGGTATCGCACCAGAGGGAATTGGCGCGGCGCCCTGCGCTCGGAGCCATTCGGGCAGCGCCGACTCGTCGACAAACTGGCTCGCTGAAACGCCGCCAGCATCGGATGGCGGTGCGCCACCAGCGCGGCCGGCGCCAGAACCGCCTGCTAATGGACCCGATACACTGCTTCGATAGCCGCCGTTCGCACCCCATGGGTTCGCACTGGCCTGCTGGTGCAAGGCGTCGGTGCGTGGCACTTTGGCGTCACTGTACACCTGGCTCAACCAGGGCGGCAAAGGCTCTTCCGCTGCTGGGGCAGCATTCCATCCACCTGCCTGCGCGGGTGCGGCGGCACCAAACGCGGGCATAGAGGGAGCGGCAGGAGTTGGCGCATCGGGTTGGGCCCGTAGCCATTGCGGAAGCGCGGACTCATCTACCAGGGATTGCGCCGCCATGCCACCTGACGGCGATGCGCCGCCATAGCTACCCTGTGCCGGAGAGCCGGACTGGCCACCGAGCCATTGCGGAAGCGCAGCTGGATCTAACAAAGATTGGCCAGCCAGACCGCCCTGTGGCTGAGGCGCCGGCTGGAATACTCCCGCGCGGTCAATGGAGGGAAACGCGCTGGATGGTGGCTGTGGGGCCGGCTGCGACGGCGGCTGATACCCTTGATAGCCACTGTATTCCGTGCCAGGACTCCCTGGCATCTGCTGATATGGCGCAGCAGGTGCGGCAGGCGATTGGGCGCCGGCCTGGCGCATCCAATCGGGCAGCGCGGATGCGTCGAAGAGTGAGCTGGCGGGCGAGCCGCCATTGATCGCGCCTGAGGATGGAGCTGCCGGCAGTATCTGCCCGTATGGAGTGGGTGGCAGTGGCTGGCTCTGCGGCATGCCGCCAGCCCCGTATGCTGGACCACCTGGCGCACCATAGCCATACTGACTGTTTTGCCCATAGCCACTGTAGGTAGGATTGGGCGATGCGCCCATGCTGTTGTACTGGGGCTGCGTCGCCGGGGAAGGTCCAGCGGGAGCGCCCCAGCCAGCAGCGGATGGTTGTCCCTGAGGAGCGAGATTCGTACCTGCCTGACGCAGCCACTCGGGCAGCGCATCTTCGCTCACAAGACTGCCCATAGAGAATTGCTGTTGGGGAGCCTGTTGTGCTTGCTGCCATTGCGGTCCCTGTTGGGGTGGCTGCCCAAATCCATTGACTGCACCCCCCAGCTGATTGGAGCCGAATTGATTGTAGTTGGGCTGCTGATTGTAGCCGTAGGGAGCAGGCTGGTTGAGAGGCGCTGGGGGCGGCGGCAACTGATTGGAACCAGGAGGCGGAGAGCCAATTGCGCCAGGCTGCAGTGGACGCAGCCACCCAGGCAGCCCGTCGTTGGCGTCGCCAGCATTGGGGAGCGCGGCGCCAGACGGCATAACGGCGAGCTGTGTGCCACAACGCGGACATGCGCTTGTGCCGGGACGGTTTGGGAGGCCACACCGAGGGCAGATTATCACACTCGTACTCTCTTTCACCTGTCTCCCGGGTAATGACTCGCGGCTTGTCCGCCGAGGGTTACATTCAGATCCGCCACGCCCAATCCCCCATGTATGACATCCCTATGTGGGTCACGGCCCGGTCTGTTTTGCGCATGTCTGAATAGTGACATCTCGCTGATGAAATGATTATAGAAGTCGTGGGCCAGTGTATCACTCAAGGAACGACATGGCAACACAGATAAGACTTGCGTTCTATGCGGCTTGCCCGAACATGGAGCGCCATCGCTACAATCTGTGCGACGATGAGATGGGCGCGAGGACTTTGCGTATCCGGCTACTGGATCTGCGTATATATATGATGGAATACATCTGGAGATGAGGTCTGAGGTGCTGCCATTGCGGGATTTTGATCCGACGCGAGCGGCACTATGCGGCGCTGTGGCTTCCGCCGCATATGCCCTTGAGATGTATCTCGACATCGCGGTGAGCGGCTCGCGATTGGATGATGTGCAACTTGTCGAGAGTGCGATCCGGGGACGGACATCGCGCGTGCCGGTGGTTGGTATGGCAATCCACCTGATGAACGGCGCCGCGCTCGGCGAGATCTATGCTGCCGTTGCGGGGCCGCTGCTGCCGGGCCCAAGCTGGGCCAAGGGGCTGATCTTCGGCGAGTTGTTTTTGCTGGCGGCGTGGCCGACGGTGCCGCTGGTTGATCGCTACCATCCACTGATCAAAGCAGGGAAAATGCCCAGGCTGACGCAGCGCATCACCTTTGCACAGAACGTCGCGCGGCATACTGTTTTTGGGCTTGTGCTGGGGTTGCTGTATAGCAGACAGTAGCTAGATGTATCACCGTTCAACTGCCCTTTACAACCGGGCCACGTTGGGGATAGAATGCGCCTAGCAAGTGAGCATAGGGAATTCCCTGGCGAGGCGCCACCCCTCTGCTCGCCATCCTCCGAATGTTTATAGGATGCCAAGCTGCGGCGCACGCCGCGCAAGGGGGAACTGTCATGGCAACACGTCAGCGGAAAGCGGAGACAGCGACAGCGACGGTGGCAGTAGCGGAGGCTGAGGCGCCGAAGCGCAAGCGGGGACCACGCGCCGGCTCGGAGAATGCGCGTCGCGGCGGCATGGCCGTGCGCGAGAAGTATGGGCCGGAGTTCTTCGCCAAGATCGGCGCAAAGGGCGGGAAGACAGTGCGCGAGCGCCGCGGGCCGGAGTTCTACGCAAGCATCGGGCGGCTTGGCGGCCAGACGACGCGCGAGACGCTGGGTGTGCAGCATTACGAGCGCATCGGTCGCATGGGTGGCCTGCGCACGAAGAAGCGCGAGCGCGAGGCACAGGCGAGCAACGACGGGAATCAGTCATAAGCGGGAACGCAGCGTGAATCTGCCGCAGAGACGGAAAACACCGGGCACCTCACACGCAACATGCTACTAACAACAGGCTAGCGAGGCGCTTTCTCTCGCGATGGGGAAGGTCGTCTCGTTTTTTGGCATTATGGGCAGCAAACAGTGGCTAGACGCGCGTAAAGGCTTTGCCGAGGTTTGCCCGCGCCTGTACCTGTGTGATGATCAGGCCGATGACGCGGTCGCGCATGGTCCAACGGGCGGAGATGCGCGCCGGATCGAGGCGATGCGCGCGTACGATGGCGCGGAGCGACGAGAGGTCGAGCGCTTCGAGAGCAGTGCGCAGGCCAGCCTCGCCGTGCACCCGAAGCAGGGCGTATGGATCGGGAGATGCCACGGCATCCGGCGTTGCCGCAGCATGAAGCGCCGCCTCGGCTTTCGCGGCACGGCGACCAGCGCTTGCCCTGGATGGCGCTTCAAGATTGGCGTTGGGCAGTGCGGTTAGCAGACCGCTTTCGCGCAGGGCGGCGGCGACGTGCGAGGCAAAGATGGGATCACCCTCAACACGTTTGGCAAGCGATCGCAGGAATGCGGCGACGGCACGCGCATCTTCCGGCGGCTGGAGGTCCGCCGGCTGTGTGGTGTCTGTCCCATGGGTGCGGGTGCGGCTAGGGCGTGACATACGAGAGGTACTCCTGTGTCAGAGCTTGAAGCTCATCGT
>DASVOW010000033.1:0-2050 GCA_036383155.1 Ktedonobacterales bacterium | reverse complement strand
ACATCTCCGAAGACGGCATGCAGGTCGTGCGCGACACAGTGGAGATTTACCGCCAGCACAATCTGCCCACGCTCGTGCTGGCAGCCAGCATCCGCCATCCACTCCACATTATCGCCGCCGCCAAAGCCGGAGCCGATATCGCCACCGTGCCCTTCAAAGTGCTTGAGCAGGCCGCAAAACACCCGCTGACCGACAAAGGCATCGACGATTTCTTACGCGACTGGAGGCAGTTTACCGAGGGCAAAACGAGCGCGGGGAGCGCATAATCATCCTCCACCGTGCTCTTGCGTGTTCACGAAGCGAACACGTTCGGCCCGATGTGCTCCACTCTCAGGATAGTTCAGGATAGTTAAGGCTCGTATGTCGCAACGTTCTCGACGTGCGAAGCCAAAGCCTGCTGCTTCCCGCGAACCAGCCAGAGCACGAGGAGCGCCATCCAGCCAAAGCCACTGATGATCGCAATGCGCTGGAGCAGCCCACCTGGCGCATCGGGCAGGACTCCGTTCATATCAAGCGTTGTGACCAGCGATGCCGCAATGTAGAATCCTGCCACCACGAGGCCGGTGATACGCGACAACAGCACCCGGCCTCGCCAAGCGGGATCACCCGCAAAACGCTGGCCCAGCACGAAGCAGAGTGCGGAGATACACCCGAAGAAGAGCGTACCGGCGCTGGCGTGAATAAGTCCATGGATGCTGTAGCTGGGCGGCACGCCTGGCGGGTAGCCAAGAGCCGGGTTGATCGGGAAGATGCCCAGCAGCACGAAGCACCCGCCTGCGACTGCGGCCAGTAGTGGCCCCCAGACCGAACCTGTGCCTGATCCTAACGCTCGTCGAAGGCCAATGGCGAAACAGAGTATGCACAATCCACACACGATGATGCCAACACTATTGATCCAGCCCAGATCGCCCAAACTGAGCTGACTCACGGCATGCCGCCATGCGCTGTAGCCTAGACGCGTCGCGCCCTCAACCAGAAACGTGACGATGAAGAGTAGCGGCCCTATCGCGCCGCACGCGAGCAATACGATGGTAAGAGATCGCTGGTTCATAGATCACTCCTCTGATGCTGTGAATGATGTACACTTCGCCTGTGCGCCTCTGCCGCTGGCGATGGCCAGTGTGCTCTACCTCTCCATCGCCCATAGCGGCGCCATTCGCTCTGTCAGCGCATTCCGTGATACTCTATGCTAGATCAGACTTATATATAGATTGATCTAATATCTAGATTGATCTAATTATATAACTGTGGAGGACGCCTGTGTCAAGTCGGCATTTATCTCGTGCGGATCGGGAGCAGCTCATCGAGGCGGTCCTTAACGCAAGCCGTGACAGTAGCACGATGGCGGTCTTTTTCCATGGCGTCATCGCTGAACAGGTGGGGCTTGGAGCGACAGAGGAGAAGGCGCTCTATCTTCTAAGTCAGCGAGGCCCGCTCACTGCCGGAGAGATCGCGCAACTGACGGGGTTGACGACTCCTTCGGTCACGAGCTTGATTGACCGCCTGGAAGGTAAAGGATTTGTGCGGCGGGTGCGCGATACCCATGACCGCCGCCGGGTCATCGTGGAACGGAACGAGGAGAGGCTTGCAGACCTGATGCGATTGTTCAGCTCCTTGCAGGAGCGTTATACCGATTTGCTCGAAACATACAGTGATGATCAGCTCGCAGTCATCGCGGACTTTCTCACGCGATCGGTTCAGCGGTCGCAGGAGTTCATTGAGCACAGGCAGTGGGAGCAACACACAGAAGCACGATGACAGGCGTGATTGCGCGTTACACGGTAGCAAACCGTGTCTTCCAGTTATTGCGGATAACTGAATAGTGCAGGACTACCACCCCACCATGAAGCAGCCACGGCGCACCATTTGACAAAATTGAAAATATGTTCTATAATCACAAAGGAGTGATCTACACCTTGCCGCTCCCGTGAAAGGAATCATCCGCCGTGGCTACCTCCTGCCCATTCCGTCCCGCCCCGTATCCCAAGCACTGCCCCTCGTCCCTCCAAACACACCGGGCTGTACCACCGCATACCGAGCGAACCACCCC
>DASVOW010000032.1:0-15198 GCA_036383155.1 Ktedonobacterales bacterium | reverse complement strand
CACCAAGGTATTCCCCAACAAGCCGACCAGCTGGTCGGTCATCTACGACCCCGCCTACAAAGGCCGGATCACGGTGCCCGACAACCCGATCCAGATCGCCGACGCGGCGCTCTACCTCAGCAAGTCGCAGCCGAGCCTTGGCATCAAGGACCCCTACGAGCTGACGCAGCCGCAGTTCGACGCGGCGGTCAACCTGCTCAAGCAGCAGCACCCGCTGATCAAGCACTATTGGTCGCTCGCCACCGACGAGATCTCCCTGTTCCAGAACGGTGACGCCGTCGTCGGCGCGGCCTGGCCGTACCAGACGATCACGCTCAAGACAGCCGGCGCACCGGTCGACGATAACATCCCACAGGAGGGCGCCACGGGGTGGGCCGACACGTGGATGCTGGCGACCAAAGCTCCTCACCCCAATTGCGCCTACCTCTGGGCCAAGTGGGTGAGCACCCCGCAGGTGCAGGCCGAGCAGGCCCTGTCCTTCGGCGAGACGCCAGTGAACAGCAAGGCATGCGCCGTGATGGAGACCCTGCAGGCTGGCTCGTGCGCGAAATACCACGCCGACCAGACCAGCAGCTCGTACTTCAGCACCATCGCTTTCTGGAAGACGCCGCTTGCGACCTGCGACGACGGAACCAACAACTGCGTGCCCTACGCGCAGTGGGTCGCCGCCTGGACGACGATCAAGGGCTAGCCGCATGTCGATAGAAACGATCCGACGGCCTCGTCCCAAGGGTGCCGGGGCTGTCCGGTTTTCTGCCTTCCTGTGGCGCCTGCCGTGGCTGCGCCCCGTGCTCCTCCTGACCCCGCCGCTGGCGTGGTTCGTGGTGATCTACTTCGCGTCTCTCGCGCTGCTGCTGATCACCGCCTTCTGGACGATCAACCCGTTCACGACCCAGGTCGTCCAGCAGTGGAACCTCGACAACTTTCGGATCATCCTGACTGACTCGACGTACTGGACGATCATCGGCCGGACCGTCCTCATCGCATCGCTGGTCACCATCACTGATGCGGTGCTCGCCTTTCCTCTCGCCTACTACATGGCCCGCGTGGCCTCGCGGCGCGTGCAGACCCTCCTGTTCGCCGCCGTGCTGCTGCCGCTGTGGGCGAGCTACCTCGCCCGCGTCTACGCCTGGATCCTGATCCTCAACCACGACGGCCTTCTGAACAGGAGCCTTCAATCGATCGGCCTGCCCCCCGCGAACATCGGCTACACGAACACCGCGATGTGGCTCGTCTTTTCCTACATCTGGCTGCCCTTCATGATCATTCCGACCTACGCCGCGCTCGAACGGGTGCCCGAGTCGCTGCTCGATGCGGCGGCCGACCTCGGCGCCCGCCGCTGGCGCGCTGTGCGCGACGTGGTCCTCCCGCTGGCCCTGCCGGGCGTGGTCGCCGGATCGATCTTTACGTTCTCGCTGACGCTCGGCGACTACATCACGCCGATCCTGGTCGGCGGGGCGAGCTCCAACTTCATCGGCAACGTCGTCTACGCCAACATTGGCATCGCCAACAACGTGCCGTTCGCGGCCGCGCTGACCACGGTGCCGGTGGCGATCATGGTCGTTTACTTGACGATCGCCTACAAGCTGGGCGCCTTCGAGGCACTGTAAAGGATGGAAGGTAAACGATGGAAGACGCCGGCACTCGCATCTTTCTGCGCCTCTGGGCCGTCCTCATCATGCTGTTCCTGTTCATCCCGATCTTCTTGATCTTCTTGTACGCGTTCAACACCTCGAACATCGAGAGCTGGCCCATTCCCGGGCTGACGCTCAAGTGGTTCAGCGCCACTTGGAACGACGACAACGTGCGGTCGGCCTTGCTCGTGTCGCTCGAGGCCGGGCTCCTGGCGACGGCGATCGCCCTCGTCCTCGGCTCGTGCGCCGCGTTCGCGATCCACCGCACCCGGTTCTTCGGCCGCGAGGTGGTGAGCCTGCTCTTCATCCTGCCCCTGGCCCTGCCGGGCATCATCACCGGCATCGCGCTGAACGCGTTCTTCAGCTTCAACAACATCACGCTGTCGCTCGCGACTATAGTCGTAGGCCACACCACCTTCTGCATCGTGGTCGTCTACAACAACGTGATCGCCCGACTTCGCCGCATGCAGGGATCGCTGATCGAGGCCGCCATGGACCTCGGCGCCAACAGCGTCCAGGTGTTTCGCGACGTTACGCTGCCCCTGATCTCGACTGCAGTCGTGGCCGGCGCCATGCTGGCCTTCGCGCTGTCCTTCGACGAGGTCATCGTGACCACATTCACTGCCGGCGCCCAGAGCAGTTTGCCCATCTGGATCTTCGGCCAGATCCGCCACGGCGTCCTGCTCCCGGAGGTGAACGTCGTCGTGTCGTTCGTGATCCTGGTCACGATCATCCCGGTCGCCGTCGCGGCTCGACTCACGGGCGGCGGCACCGCCCGCGTGCCGGCCAGGGCGTCCACCAGCGCCGGCTCATAGGGCAGGGCGGGGACGGCCAGCGGGCCGAGCGGCAGGGTCGCCATGCGATCGAGCTGCGGCCGCTCGTCGGCCCAGGGGCTATTGGCGACCACCCCAGCGCCAGCTCGCGCGCCGCCTGTTTGGCAAGCTCTTCGGTGACCGCGGCTACATCTCGCAGCCGCTGGCTGAGCAGTTGTGGGTGCGTTACGGCCTGCGCCTGATTACCAAAGTGCGCCGCGCCCCATCGCCATCACCTCGCCACACCGCCCCTTCCCACCAAGGGAAGGGGCGGTGTGGCGAGGGAGGTTAATCTACGCTTCCTCTACCGCGTGGATCGCCGTCCGTAGCACTTTATCCGGGCACATACCTGGGAAAGTGCGCTCGTAGCACACCATACAATAGTCGCCCTCGCGCTCGTCGTTCTCCTCACCCGTGCCGTAGTATGTGATGGTATGCGGATCGCATGCCCAGTGGCCACATGGACGTAGCGCGATTGTCCCCTCGCGATGCGGCAACGCGTGCGCAAACTCTTCGATATAACACTGCCTCTGCTGATCCGCCTGCACCTCTGCCATCCCTCTCTATCCTCCTTCATTCGCTTGAAGTGTCTGTGATGTCCTTATTGTACACGTCTCACTAACATGCGTGCGTGCAGAGTGTTCACCCTCACTACTCAGGGCTTGTTACTGAGACGTCCACCTCCACAGGGAGCTCCTGGCTTCGCCTCTCCCCAGTCCGCGCGATTGACTGCCAATCGCCCGCCAGGCACTGGCCACCAGCCGGACTTCGCGGCGGCCCCAAGGCCGTCTTCAGGCGCGGTTTCGACCGCTGGCTTCCCTACTACGCCGGGCAGACAAAGAGGAATGGGCAATTCAAGCACATATTGGGGTCAGGGCGCGCCGGATAAATGCCACTGTTGATGCCTTCGAGCAGCTCGTCCAGATCTTCGCGCAGCTTGGCGACCTTGCGCGGGTTCAGTGTCACTCGTTCCATCTCGCCAGTCGTCAGATTGTGATCGTACACCTCCGCTGGGCTGCCAATCACCTTCTGCTCGGCGGCAAGCGCGTAGAAAAGCGCGCGCAAGTCCGCTTGAGCCGCCCTGGCGCTGCCGAGCTTGTGGCGCACGAATCGCACCGGCTGCGCATCCGCCTGTCGCGTACGGCTCCGTTCTCGTTGTGCCGACACTGGCCCCGACGCCTTGCTCCCAGTCTCATGCACTACACGCGCGCCTGCCTGCCCCTCGACACGGTCAAGTGTGACCGCGATCTCTCGTTCACCGACACGCACCACGACTGGTTGATCGTACTGTGCCTCCGGCAGTGGCGCGGACGCATCCACATCCCCAGCCTCAGAGATATCCTCCATGCCCGGTAGCTGCCGCTGCACCATCCGCGCCCACGAACGCTCGATGATCTGTCGACCATGCCGGCGATACACCTCGACAAATGGCTGGCTGAGTGGCTGCATCCACTCCGCATCCACCTGTGCGACGCCGGCTGGCGCTGACGCCTCCGAAGGCGCTGCGTCCTCCTCAGTCTCTACCATGGCCGTCCTGTGCTCCCGCTCGGTTATCGCCTCCCACTGCTGCTCGAAAATGGCGAGCGCCTCATCCAGTGAAATCCTGTGCTGTTCACCATCGGCCTGCGCTGCGCTCCGCATCTCGGCAGTGGCTTGCGCCACGCGCTCCTGCAACTCATGCAACGTATCGTGCAGCGTGCGCCGCAGCGTCATCAACCCCACTTCACGCGGACGCAGTCCATAGACATAGCGATAGGCATACTGGCGCGGACAGCGGCTATACGTCTCAATTGCCGCTGGACGCAATGGACCCACCCCAACCACGAGCGGCGCCACCTCTTCACCCGCCCGCTCCACCTCTCCATCGCCAACTGGAGCCGTGCCAGCGGAAAGCGCGTGAGCAACTGGAACCGCCGTCCAGTGAATCTGGCGCAACCTCCCACCCAGCCGCTGTTGGATCGGCGCGAGGAATGGTGACGGGCGATAGCGCATGCGGCCGTATTGTTCCGCGTAGCTCAGCACCAGCTCATCGCGCGCGCGTGTCACTGCGACGTAAAAAAGGCACGCCTCTTCCGCAAGATGCGCGTTTGGGTTCTGCGCCTCCAACAGTTCATCTTCGCTAAGGCCAGTCGGCATTGGCGCGCTTGTGCCGCGTCGCTGCATAGGGAAGCGCCGGTCCGCCAGTCCCGGCAGATAGACGACGGGAAACTCCAGCCCTTTGCTCGCATGCACCGTCAGCACGCGCACACGCGCATCCGAGTCGCCCACCAGTTCCTCCGCCGCGTTTCCACCCTCCTGCCGCAGCGCGAGCACGACCCGCAGGTAATCGAGGAACGCCCCCCAGTCCGCCGTCCGTAGCAGGCCCACGTCTACACCGTCCTGCTGCGCTCGTTCGGCGAGACGGCGCTGCTCCTCAAATGCTCGTGCGTGCGTCAGCAGTTGCGCCAGGCTTGTGGCGAGTTGCCGCCAAATGTCGGCATCTACACCATGCCCAGTGCCTGCTTGAGCCGCCAGGAGACTTCTCCCGATCTGCGTCCAGCCGAAGATATAGCGGCTGAGCCCTGTAGCGACATCAGATGCAACGCGCAGCTCGGAGAGGATCGCTGCCAGCGTGGCAAGTCCGCGACGCCCCTCCAGTGTAAGCCCCGGCACCTCCGTGTCTTCGCGCGCCATTTGGAGCAACAGCGTCCCCGGCGAGATATGGCGTGCCTGTGCCTCGGCTAACAGGGCGCGCGCCTCCTCGCGTGAGTATGCATGGTCTGCTATCTCACCCGCGCGCAATATCCCCGCTCCGCTCATATCACTCAACAGCGACAGCACCGCGAGCACATCTTTGATGGCATCCTGCTCGATCAGTGGCATAGCCAGTCGTGTCGGGATGCCTGCGTCATTCAGCACGGCCGCAACCTGCTGGCACTGTCTGCGCGTGCGGCACAACACCACCTGATCGCCCAGTTTCCTTCCCTGTGCCTGCCGCTCTCGGATCGCTTCCGCCAGCCGCCCCAATTCCGCCGCCTCGTTCGGAGCCGACGCCAGCGTCACGATTCCACCGGCATCAGATGCAGACTGCCGCGCCGCCGTCAGCGCTGGCCGCTGGAAGGCATCGCCTCGCCCATCCAGAAATGTCCCCGCGACCGCCGCCGCCGCTTCGAGGATATCCGTCATCGAGCGGTAATTGCGCTCGAGCGTCTGCACTTGTGCTGCCTGATAGTCGGCGGTGAAGCGCGAGAGATTCGCCGGCGACGCGCCACGGAAGCGATAGATCGCCTGATCGGCATCTCCCACCGCCCACAGCGCGCCGTCGAATGCCGTCAGCGTATGCAGCAGCACCCCCATCGCGCGATTGATGTCCTGAAACTCATCCACGAGCACATGCTGGAAGCGCTCTCGCACCTCTGCCAGCACGTTGGCCTGCTCGCGCAACAGCCGCACAGTCAGCCGGATGATATCGCCAAAATCGGGATCGCCACGCGCTGTCAGTGCTGCCTGATATGCCGTATACACCGCCGCAACCTCAGTTGCGCGCTCGGCCTCGTGGCGCTCCTCCGGTGTCTGCGCGCGTTCGGTCATCGCCTGGGCCACCACGCCATAGCGCTCGGGATCCGCCAGTTCATCCTTGGCCCGCGAGATCGCCGCCAGCAGTGTAGGAAAATGGAAGCCCGGCTGTGAGAGTGGCTGATAATGATTCAGTGCCAGTTGCCCCGCCATCTGGCGCAGCAAGAAATAGCCATCGGTAGCCCCCACCAGCCGGAAGTCGGGCCGCAGTCCGACGAGCGGAGCGTAGCGCCGCAGCAGATCGCCACAGAAAGCATGAATCGTACTGACCGTTGGCAACGGTGGCGACTCAAACGGATCGCCGGAATCTTGTGTGGCGGTGAGAGCTGCCCGCAACCGCTCGCGCATCTCGCGCGCGGCCTTGTTCGAGAACGTCAGCGCGAGGATCGTGTTGGCTGGAACCCCTTGCTCCTGAACGAGATGCATCACTCGCCCGACGAGTGTGCTCGTCTTGCCCGTTCCCGGTCCCGCGACGATCAATGCCGGAGTTCGCGTCGTGGCGGCGGCGCGCTGCCACCTATCGAGGGTGGATGCCCATCCCACTCTCTGCCCTGCCGCCGTTTGCTCGCCCGCCGCGGCGATCAGCTCAGCCTCGCCTGCCGTTGGCACCAGCAACGCTGCGAGCCGGCGCAACACCACATCCTCCGAGACACCGAAACGCTCGGCCAGCGCCCGTGGCGCCGGGCGCCAGGAACGCTGCGCGCTATCCCCGTCGAGGTACGCCGCCAATAGCCTGTCTGCCGGCAGGACGAGCGCCGCCGCGAATGCATTTGCCTCACTCTCGCGTTGCGCTCGCGCGCTATACGCCTGCCCTGGGCGTAACGTCTCATCGTTGAGTGCGAGCGGGTCTACCGGAGCCGTCACGTCGGCATCATCGCAGTCATCGAAAGCATCAGTCACCGTCTCAGGAACATCCAGTGGGTGCTCGCCAAAGAGCGCCGCCATGCCGCCCATGCGATGCAAAACCGCGTGACCGATCTCATGTGCAAGTGTAAAGCGCCGCACCGGCTCCGGCAATCCTTCACGCACGAAGATCAAATTCTCGCCTGGTTCGAGCCAGCCGAGCGAGCCATCCCGCCGCCCGGTGGGATGAAACGCCGCGACTGCGAGACCCAACCGTCCCGCCAGCGCATCGACAGGAGTGGCGACGGCGCCATGCGCATGTATCCCACTCCCTGCCTCACCGGCATCATGCGTCTCGCCGAGCCAGCGAAGGAGGCGCAGAGCGGCACGTTGTGGGCGCAGCACATCCTCCATGCGAACGTTTCCCCCGTTGCGTCAATGAGTCGCCGCGCACGCACCTAATCAGCACGCCACAGCCCCTATAATTGGAACTGACAGTAATGGTGAATAACCACAACAAATCCGCTACTAATGCGACATCAGGCGCGTTCATTGTACCACATCCACCCGGATAAGCGACCTGTATTTGCGGCCTTTTCGGCCATGTGTGCTATAATCTCGCCAAAGAGAGTATGTGGGCTGGCGCAACCTTTTTCTCTCGCGTATGCGTATGCGTATGGGTCTGGCCGGCTCGCTGGGAGGCAGTGTCTTATGGATGCGGAAGCGGTGCTCGCTACGGCGCGATCTGGGGATGTGCCGTCGAGCTGGTTCGTCTGGCCGTTGCGGCGCGACTACGTGTTGCGCTCGGCGCTTGGATGGTCGGCTGTCGCACTCTTTGGCTTCCTGCTGTTCATCCCTGCTTGCATCGCGACGCTCCCAACGCTTCCCCAGAGGCAAACTGCTGGCATTGTCTTTACCAGCGTCATCCTGCTGGTGTTGGGCGCCCTGGCATTCGGCGGCGCGGGCATCGCTATCTATGACTTCTATCGCCTGCGACATGCCGAGGATTACCTCCTGGTGCTGACGCCTGATGTCTTCATAAAAGCCGAGCCGCGCAAGATAATCGATGTGCCACTTGAGCAGATCGGTGACATCACCATGCGTGGCGTGAAAACACCTGAGGAGGAGCAGGAGTCTTCGACTACGCTCATGCGCTCAGGCATCCTCGGCAATATGTTCGGGACCGGGCGCAGCAGGAAAGAGCCTGGGAACTACCCGTCGTTGGCATTCCGCGACCAGCGCACAGACAAAATAGTTGTCGTCAGTACCGATCAGTCCTTCGAAAGCCTGATCGCGCTCGAACAAATCCTGAGCGACACCGTCCGCGCCAAGCAGCGTCAACATACACGTTGACGGCCCTCGGCGTGACCGGAAAGATACCCATGACTCAATCACTGAGTGCCTGACACGAGCGTTCACTTGCGTGATACGCCGTTGACGGAACGGGAGCGACGCCACAAGGCCATACGACAACATGGCTTCGGTGTCGCTCCCGCCGTTTGTCGTGTGCCGTGTGCTCGTGATCGTCATCGTCATCTACTACACCCGATTGGAGAGAACCGTTGTGATTCGCGATCAGATTCGAGACATCATCACCCGATCTGTGGCGATGTTGCGCGAAGCGGGGCAACTGCCGGAGGTAGACATCCCGCCATTCGATGTCGAGCGCCCACAGATCGCCGCGCACGGCGACTACGCGACCAACATTGCCATGAAGCTCGCCTCCGCTGCCAAGTCCGCCGGCCAGAAAGTCAACCCACGCGCGCTGGCGGAGTCTATCGCCAACACTATCCGCGAGACAGTCGAGGTGGTGCCCGCCTATGATCTCATAGCGAGCGTCGAGGTAGCCGGCCCTGGCTTCATCAACCTGCGCCTCAAGCCGCGCTGGCTGCTGGAGCAGGCGGCAACCGTCGTCGCCTCAGGCAACTCCTTCGGCACCGTCAACGCCGGGCGCGGCAAGCCCATCAACCTGGAGTTCGTCAGCGCCAACCCCACCGGACCCGTCACCGTTGGCAATGGGCGCGGCGCTTTCATCGGCGATGCCCTGGGCAGCGTCATGCGCGCCGCTGGCTTCGAGGTCACGAAAGAATACTATTTCAACGACTTCGGCGCGCAAATCGAAAAGCTGGGGCGCTCCGGCGAGTATTACATGCGCCTGGCGCGCGGCGAGGCGGACGCCATCAAGCCGGAAGAGGGCTACTTCGGCCCATACTATGAGACGGTAGCCGAGCGCATCCTTCGGGAGAAGGGGAGCGAGCTGCTCGCTCTTCCTGACGCCGAGCGGCCCGCCGTCATCGGTCGCGAGTTCGCCGCCCTCATCATGAACGACATCGAACAGACGATGGCAAAGCTGCGCGTCGAATTCGACGTCTTCTTCAACCAGGCGTCGCTCGATACCAGCGGCGAATTGCAGGAGAGCATCGACTATCTGCGGCAAGCCGGCTATGTGGAGGAGCGCGACGGTGCGCTCTGGGCGCTCACCACCCAATTCGGCGACGACAAAGATCGCGTGCTGGTGCGCTCCAACGGCGAGCCGACCTACTTCGCCTCCGACGTCGCCTACATGCGCAACAAGTTCAAGCGCGGCTTCGAGCAGCTTATCATCGTGCTCGGCCCCGACCATCACGGCTACATCGCCCGCCTCAAAGCCGTCGCGCAGATGCTCGGCCATGCCGCCTCAGATCTACATGTGCTGCTCTATCAGGTGGTGACGGTGAAGGGCATGCGCATGGGCAAGCGACTCGGCAACGTCATCACCCTCGACGACGTCTACGAGGAAGTCGGCACCGACGTCACTCGCTTCTTCTACCTCATGCGCGCCGGCGAGACCCCGCTCGACTTCGATATGGACCTGGCGCGCAAGCAGACCGACGAGAACCCTGGTCTATCCGTGCAATATGCCCACGCGCGCACGGCGGGCGTCTTCCGCAAAGCGCGCGAGCTCGGCATCACTGGCGAAATGTACGAAAACGCCGATGTCACCGCGCTTGCCAACGATCCACCCGAGCAGTTGGAGTACGAGTTGACGCTGATGCGCCAGCTCCTGCGCCTGGAGGAAGTGGTGGAGCGTGCCGCGCTCGCCCTGGAGCCGCACCACCTCACGCGCTACGGCATGGATCTGGCGGATGCCTTCCACCTGTTCTACGACCGCTGCCCCATCCTCAAGCAGGGCGCCGATGTCTCGCCGGAGGTGCGCAACGCCCGGCTACGGCTGCTGCGCGCCGCCCAGGCCGGCCTGGAGCGCACCCTTACGCTGCTGGGCATGACCGCCCCCGAGCGCATGGAGCGAGCCGAGACCGCCGAGGCAGCCGTCTAGCCCCTACCACAACAAACAGAGCAGGCACTCCCTTATGTTGGGGGGCGCCTGCTCTGCTCGTCTCTGCGATCTGAGCTGAACGCTACTTCGTCGCCGTCGCTGTAGCGGCTGGCGCCGTTACTGTCGAGGTCGCCGAAGGCGTCGCTGTCGCCTTCGGTGCATCGGTGACAGTGATATCGACGGAGAGAATCTTATCGCCCGCCGCGATCGCTTTCGCCACATCCAGGCCTGATACCACTTGCCCGAAGATGGGATACGACTTGGTTGTCAACGCCTGAGTGTTATCGCCGGTGCTGATGAAGAACTGCGCACCGGCGGAGTTTGGCTGCGACGTCTCCGCCATCGCGACCGCGCCAGCGGTATACTCGCCAGCCCAGTGCGCGTCGTCTTTGATGGTATAGCCTGGGGGGTTGCCCTTATCTTTGTTGTCCGCCGTCACACTGCCGCCCTGGATGAGCTGCAGGCTCGGGTTCACTTGATTCGTGATCGGGCTTACCTGCCCGATCTTCTCGACGCGCCAGAAATAGAGATCCTTGTAATACTTCTGCTGCGCTAGAAACACAAAGTTGTTGACGGCGTTGGGCGCATTCTTGGCGTCGAGCTGAATGACGATATCGCCCTTGGTCGTCTTCACCGTCGCCGTGTAGAGCTTCTTGCCTGACGCATCGATGGTCATGAGTGGCGCTTTGTTGCAGATATGCGTCGCCAGATTACACGTCGCCTGCGGCGGCGGCCCCGGCGGCGCCCACGGGCCGAGTTTCTGCTGATGGGCGAAGAGCGTGCCGAGGCCAACCAGCAACAGCACGAAAATCGTCGTCGCCCACGGGTAATCGCGGATGATTGCGCCAGGGCCCCGCCGCCTGTTGCGCTGCCGCGCCGCCGGCACGCGCCGGCTTATCGGCCGCTCCGGCACGGACGTCTGGTGAGCGCGTTGCACTCTGGCTGTCCGGCGTACATCCGCGCGCTTGCTTGCTGTCTTTGGCATCGAAGCCGTGCTCCCTCTCGTTCAACTCCGCCGCATGCGCCCTGCGCCAGCGTGCGCCTACAACACCCCTTGCGGCATCTCCACCCAGGCACGCGCTCTCGATGTCTCGCCGCCCGGCGGTTGCGTAATGACACGGGCATCCAGATATCGCCCGCACGAATCTGAGGATATAATATGCTGGTGAGCCGTCGCGGTCAATACGGGAGCGATATTCAGGCCATTCGCGCGACAGTGAGAGAGAATGCATACCCATGCCGGAAATATCAGAAAAACTACAAGCCATACTTAATTCCCTGCCGCACAAGCCCGGCATCTACCTCCACAAAGATGCTGAGGGACACATCCTCTATGTCGGCAAAGCCACGTCGCTCCATCAGCGTGTGCGCCAGTACTTCGTTGACCCCAGCGAGCTCAGCCCCAAGAATCGCGCCCTCGTCGCCAAGATTGTCGACATCGAGTTCATCGTCGTCGGCAGCGAAGTGGAGGCGCTGATCCTCGAAAACGAGTATATCAAGCGTTACCAGCCCAAATATAACGTGCGCCTGCGCGACGACAAAAATTATCCCTACATCAAAGTCTCGCTCGCCGAAGACTTCCCGCGCGTCTATCGCGTGCGCAGCTTCCGGCGCGACGGCAACCGCTACTTCGGCCCCTACACCAACTCAGGCGCCGTAGATGCCACCCTCGACCTGATGAACAAGCTCTTCCCCTACCGCACCTGCCGCTACGACGCCTCCACGTGGGCGCCCCCGCGCGGCCAGGAAGCTAATCCGCCCGCCGAGTGGAAGCTGAAATACCTGCCGCGCCCCTGCACGCAGTACTACATTCACCGCTGCAACGCGCCCTGCGTCGGCAACGTCACCCGCGAGCAATACGACGCCGTAATCAAGCAGGTGCTGCTCTTCCTCGAGGGCAAGCATGATGAAGTGCTGGCAGATCTGCGTGCCCAGATGGACGAAGCCTCCGAAAACCTCGAATTCGAGCGTGCCGCCGCGCTCCGCGACCGGGTAAAGGCCGTCGAGCAGGTGCTCGAGAAGCAAAAGATCATCAACACCTCCGGCGCAGGCGACCAGGATGTCATCGCGCTCGCCGGAGCGGACGACGAGACATGCGCTCAGGTCTTCTTCTTCCGCAATGGCAAGCTGGCTGGGCGTGAATACTTTATCTTGCAAGGTACGCGCGAGACGCTGCCAGGCGAGATCATGGAATCGTTTCTCCAGCAGTTCTACGACCAGGCGCCGCACGTCCCCGCCGAGCTCATCCTCCAACACGAGCCGGAGAATGCGGAGGCGTTGCGGGCGTGGCTACGGCAAAAGCGCGGCGCTGCCGTCACGCTCACCGTCCCGCAGCGTGGCGACAAGCTGCGGCTGGTCGAGATGGTGGCGCAAAACGCCAACGAGGTGCTGGAGCAGCAGCGCATCAAGTGGCTCTCCGACACTCAAAAGACAGCCCTTGCCCTCGAAGAGCTGCGCGACGTGCTCAACCTGCCGGCGCCGCCGCAGCGCATCGAATGCTACGACATCTCGAACATCCAGGGTACGAGCGCCGTCGGCTCGATGGTCGTCTTCGAGGGTGGCCGCCCCAAGACCAGCGACTACCGCCGCTTCCGCATCAAGACCATTGAAGGTCAAAACGATGTCGGCAGCCTGCAAGAAGTCTTGCGCCGTCGCTTCAAGCGCCTCCTGGCGACCCCCGATAACGCCTTGCCATCCAACGACGAAGCGCCCGACACGCTCCCAAGCGGCGGCCATGGCAATGTAGACGGTGAGGATGCGGTGGTGGATGCGGCGGACGAGATAGCAGAGGTCCAGGCGGAGGCAGCCGACATGCTCAACGTTGAGGGCGCCAGCCCCGACGCCGCCGGAGACCCCTGGGCCCAACTGCCCGATCTGCTCATCGTTGACGGTGGACGCCCCCAGCTCAACGCCGCCATGGATGTGTTGAGCGAATTACAGGTGGGCGTCTCGGCCATTGGTATCGCCAAGGAAGATCATGGCAGCATCAGCACCCACGAAGAGATCTACCTCGTGGAACAGCCGGAGCCGCTGGTGCTGCCGCGCGGCTCGCAGGGCCTCTACCTGCTCCAGCGCGTGCGCGATGAAGCCCACCGCTTCGCCATCACCTACCATCGCCAGGTGCGCAGCACACGCACCTTCCGCTCTGTCCTCGACGACATACCAGGCATCGGCCCCAAGCGCAAGAAAGCCCTGATCCGTCAATTTGGCTCCGCGCGTGCCATCGCCGCCGCGACTGTAGACGAGCTTGCGGCTGTTGACGGCATGACGCGCGACATCGCCGAGCGCGTAAAAGAGCACATCGGTAATGGGCGTGCCGAGGCAGCGGAAGTGTAATTTCCTCCTCTTCTCCTACCTTTCCTACCTTTTTGCGCTATATGCCTGCTATCCAGTTACACGGTGCGTTTGTTACCCGTTGTACACCATGATTGCAAGCAGAAGCTGCAAAAGTGACCGCGTCGAAAAGGTCTTATAACCGCATGATTTCGGCAAAGACGCTGCATTAAAGTGATATGCAAGCAGAGTCTCATACTAGCGACGCGGTTAAGCTTTGCGGGCTCAGGTAGGAAAGGTGGTTAGGTGGATGAGACGCCCACTCTCGGTGGTACTCGCTCGACTCCCGTTTAAGCGTCCCTTTTTGATTGGGATAGCGGCGTTGCTCCTGGTGGGCCTCGTCGGCGCCGCTGTCTGGTGGCAGGTCGGGGCCCATGCCTCGCCAGCTACTGTGAGTGTCTCGGTCGTCAGCGATACGAGCGTTCAGTACTCGATGGTCTCTGGTAAGAGTGGTCCCGCTGTGCTCACGTTCGGTCATAATGGCTGCGGAGCAGTGGACAGCAACGGCATCTGCACCAGTGGCGGATGGACCCAGGTTCAGTCTGCTTTCCCCGGCGCGCACTGGATCTGGCCGACCACCCTGTGGGATCCCAACACCCAGAGTATGGATGCTGTTACGTTTACCAAGCAGCTCACACTTCCCATAAGTGCTGTCAACATCACTGGCAAGATCGTGATTGCCGCGGACAATTTCTATCTCCTGCAGGTGAATGGCCAGGACGTAGGAAGGGGTGAGGACTGGACACATCCCGATACCTATGATCTGTCGCCGTTCCTTCACGCTGGCGCAAATACCATCACTGCCAGGGCCGGTAACGACCCGTACGACCCAGATCCAGTTGGTAATCCCGCTGGCCTCATCTACCGCGCCGACGTGTCCTATGACCGCGGCGATGTCACCGCCCCAACGACGACCGCGTCACTCGCTGGCACCCTCGGCAGCAACGGCTGGTATCGTGGCCCCGTCACGGTAACCCTGCACGCCACCGACTCTGACGATGCTAGCAACACGATTCTGACGAACTACAGCATCGACGGCGGCACGACCTGGCTCGCCTACTCCGCGCCCGTAACGTTTGCCACCGATGCGCAATACACGCTGCAATACTACTCCGTCGATCAGGCGGCGAATGCTGAAGCGACGCACTCTCTAAGCTTCAAGATCGACCAGACCGCACCCGCCCTAACAGTGAATGCCGCAGCGAATAACAGCATCACAGCCAATCAGAGCTTCGACGTATGCTCGACCGCCCGCCCGGTGCGCCCAACCTTCACAGCGAGCGATGCCACGTCGGGCCTCGATGGCTCGCAGGGCGATAGCTGGACCACGCCGACCTCGGCAACCGGTGCTGGCGTCTACACCTACACAGCTCATGCAACGGACATGGCTGGCAATCAGGCAAGCGAGACCCGGACCTACAAGGTGCTCTACGGCTCAGCGTATAGTGGCATTCTGGACCCGTTCCAGGCGGGCCAGACCAACAGCCGTACCTTGGGCTCCACTATGCCGTTCAAGTTCCAGCTTCTCTGCAACGGCACGCCGATCACCAACGCGGTCGCAAGTCTGAGCGTCAAGCAAGGTAGTGGCACAGCCGCCACGACAAAGCCCAAGAAGCTCAGCACGATCAATACGTTCACCTATAACCCAACCAGCCAGCAGTATCAACTGAATGTGTCGACTGGCGCTGGGTATACCAATCCCGAT
>DASVOW010000031.1:0-3054 GCA_036383155.1 Ktedonobacterales bacterium | reverse complement strand
CATGAACTCCGCCGTATAGTTGGCTTTCAGATAGGCGGTCTGGTAGGCAACCCAGGCATACGCGCAGGCGTGCGCCTTGTTGAAGCCGTAGCCGGCGAAGGGCTCGATGAAGGTCCAGATCTCCTCGGCGACCTTCTCAGGGATGCCGTTCTTGCCACACCCCGCGATGAATTTATCGCGGTACTTGACCATCTCCTCAAGGACCTTCTTGGACATGGCCTTGCGGAACTTGTCCACCTCACCCCAGCTGAAGCCGGCAAGCTGCACGGCGATCAACAGCACCTGATCCTGGTATACGATGACGCCGTAGGACTCGCGTAGCAGCGGCTCAAGCTTCGGGTGCAGATATTTGATCTGGCTGGGGTTGTGCTTGGCGGCGATGAACTGCGGGATCGAGTCCATCGGGCCGGGGCGATAGAGGGCCACCATCGCCATTACGTCTTCGATGCAGGTCGGCTTTAGCTCCTTGATGTAGGAGCGCATGGCGCCCGACTCAAGCTGGAAGACGCCGGTCGTCTCACCCTGCCCCAACAGCTCATACGTCTTTGTGTCGTCAGGGGGTAGGCGATCCAGATCGAGATCGACGCCGCGTGTCTCCTTGACGAACTTGCGGCAGTTCATCAGGATCGTCAGGTTTGACAGACCGAGGAAGTCCATCTTGAGCAGTCCAAGCTCTTCGAGGTGCGCCTGCTCGTATTGCGAGACCAGCCACGAGTTGTTGGGATCTTTGTAGTCACGCAGCTGGAGTGGCACCACCTCGTCAAGCGGTTCGCGCGAGATGACCACACCGGCGGCATGGATGCCCGTGCTGCGGACGGTGCCCTCCAGATCCCGCGCCATATCGACGAGCTTCTTGATCTGCGGGCTCTGGTCGTAGATCTGCTTGAGATCGCGCACACCCTCCAGCGAGCCGTTGATCGTGACTTTGGGGCCGGTGGGGATGAGACGCGCCACGCGGTCGGCCTCAGCCTGCAAGCCCATCACGCGCCCGACATCGCGCACGGCAGCCTTCGCGGCCATCGTATTGAAGGTGACGATCTGGCCGACCTTGTCCCAGCCGTATTTGTCTGCGACGTAGCGGATGACTTCTTCACGGCGGTCGTCGGGGAAGTCCATGTCGATATCCGGCATGCTCATGCGCTCAGGGTTGAGGAACCGCTCGAAGAGCAACGTGTAGCGCAGCGGATCGACGTTGGTGATGCCGAGCACGTAGGCGACGAGACTACCGGCGGCGGAACCTCGCGCCACGCAGCGCATGCCCAGGCCGCGCGCATAGTTGGTGTAGTCCCAGACGACGAGGAAGTACGAGACGAAGCCCTTGGAGCGGATTACCTCGAACTCATAATCGAGCTTCTGCTGCACTGCCTCGCTCATGGCGCCGTAGCGCTCTTTGACGCCCTCCAGGCAGAGGTGATACAGATACTCTTCCTGCGAGCGGAACTCGGGCGGAATGGCGAAGATGGGCAACAGGTCGCGGCCAAACTCGATCTCGACGTCGCACTGCTCGGCGACACGCATGGTGTTCTTGAGAGCCTCGGGCAGCTCAGGGAACATGCGCGCCATTTCGTCGGGCGTCTTGAGATAATATTCCCGGCTGTCGAACTTCATGCGCTTGGGGTCTTCGAGCGTCTTGCCGGTCTGCACACAGAGCAGCACGTCCTGCGCATCGGCATCCTTCGCGGAGACGTAGTGCAGGTCGTTGGTGGCGAGCAGCGGCGCGCCGATCTCGCGGCTCAGATCGTAGAGCATCGGGTTGAGCTTGACCTGCGGCGACTCAGGAGCGTCGTGGTCCTGCACCTCGATGTAGAAGTTCTCCGGGCCGAAGACATCCTGATACCAGCGGGCGGCGGCGCGTGCGCCATTGAGATCGCCCTTGAGCAACAATTCAGGAATCTCGCCGGAGATGCAGCTGGAGGTGACGATCAGCCCCTCGGCGTGCTCGGCCAGCACCTTCTTGTCCACCCGGGGACGATAATGGTAGCCGCGCGTGTGGGCGATGGTGGTCAGCTTGAGCAGGTTATGGTAGCCGACTTTGTTGCGCGCCAGCAGCAGCAGGTGGTTGTATTCGTAGCGCCCGGTCTTCTCTTCGAGCGATGGGGCGAGGTAGCCCTCCACGCCCAGGATTGGCTTGACCTTCGCCGCTTTGCATGCCTTGTAGAACTCGATGGAGCCGTACATGCCGCCGTGGTCGGTAAGCGCCAGCGCATTCATACCGCCAGCCTGGGTCGCGGCGATCAGCTTCTTCATGCGCGACTGGCCGTCGAGCAGGCTGTACTCGGAATGCACGTGCAGGTGCGTGAAATCGGCCACGGCGCCACCATCCTCGTCGTGTTGTATAGGGCGGTTCCCTCTCGCCTACCTGGCAATATGTGTACCGAGCACCAGGCGAAACGAGGGGAACAGGAGAGATCGAGAGACCTGTGTGGACTGTACCATGAAGCGACCTCTCGCCGCCTGACCCATTCGGGCTGTTATGCATGTCAACCAGGATCACAACTTCGACGTTTTTTCGTTGTTGACTCGTGCAAAGCGGGTGGTGATGACATCTCCCCGACGTGGGGAGGGAATCGTGCGGCGAGTGAAGTGGCCGGAACGTGGCCGGTGCGTGGCCGTTTTCCTTGCCGAAGATATTGCCGTTTTTTTGCCGGAATTCTTGCCGGAGATATTGCCGGAGGGTAGCAGCCGGTTGAAACCCGCGACTGAAGGCGGCTTGCCGGCCACCACAAAGTCCGGCCGGAGCTTGGCACCCAATTCCTCGACTGGGAGCAGATAAGGCAGAATGCCTGTGGGTGGCCGGAAGGTGGCCGGAAGGTGGCCGGAAGGTGGCCGGAGTTGTGGCCACAATAGTGGCGCAATGTGTGACCGTTTTTATTGCCGGAATTCTTGCCGATTTTTTGCCGGAATCGTTGCCGCTGCGCGAGCTGCGGGCTCGGGCGCCCTTGGATTGCGGAACAGTTACTAGCTGTCTGTATTGTCACTCTTGCCGATTTTGCCGTTTTTCTTGCCGGAAGTGTTGCCGGAGCGAGTAGGCATGCCGGCGAGATCCAGCCGATT
>DASVOW010000030.1:0-3236 GCA_036383155.1 Ktedonobacterales bacterium | reverse complement strand
ACGCCGCTCACCGCAGTGCGGGCGCTGATCGAGGCGCTCGACGATGGCGTCGTCACTGACCCTGAAACGGTACAGCGTTACCAGCGTACGATTCGGGCGGACATGCGACATTTGAGCGGCCTCATGGACGACCTGTTCGAGCTATCACGCATGGAATCGGGTGCCCTCACACTGAGCCGAGAACGCATGGCACTGGAAGACGTGCTCTCCGACGCGCTTGAAGGCGCGCACACAATGGCGGATCTGGCTGGGATTCACCTGGATGGGCAGGTTGACGCTGCGCTGCCAGAAGCCGAGGTTGACGTGCGGCAACTGCACAGAGTGCTGATTAATCTGATACAGAACGCGTTGCGCCACACGCCACCAGGCGGTCGCGTGCTGCTTCGTGCCGAGCCCCATGATAGGAAGAACGAACGCTGCGTGCTTGTCCAGATCCTCGACACCGGTGAGGGTATCTCGCCACTCGATATGCCGCACGTTTTTGCACCGACCTACCGCAGCGAGGCTTCACGTCGCCGCGCAGATGCGGATGCCACCGGATTTGCTGGGGTAGGTGCGGGTCTTGGACTTGCCATCGCACGAGGCATCATCGAGGCGCACGGTGGGCAGATCTGGGCTACGTCACCGTTATCCCCAGAGCAACGGAGGCTCGTCACCGACGGCGACCACGACACCCTACTGTCAGGCACAGCGCTGAGCTTTACTCTGCCTGCCGCTCGCTAATCAGAGTATTGAGGATACGCTGATCCGCACCGCCGTGCTCCCGCTTAGTGGCTATGCGAAGACTCAGGGTGCATAAGTCTGCATGGAAAAGATTGTGGCAGACGCTCATCCAGGGCAGTATGATGATGTCGTGAGCGGCGTCAATGAGGAGATGATGCCATGAGCGACATCGATGAGGAGACGACTACTCCCCCGGAAAGGCACAGGCAGCGCAGGCAGGGCTGGCAGGGCTGGCAGATCCGGACACAGCGCCTGGAGGCGTTCAGCGATGGCGTGTTTGCTATCGCGGTCACGCTGCTCGTGCTCGACCTTGCCGTGCCTGCAGGCTCGCAGCGTGACCTGCTGAGGGCGTTCGCCAGGCAGTGGCCGTCCTACCTCGCCTACGTGGTCAGCTTCGCTACCATCGGCGCTGTGTGGCTCGGGCATAGTCAGATTACGGAATACCTGGAGCGGGCAGATGGCACACTGGTGCGGCTGAACTTACTCCTCCTGTTGTTCGTGTCCTTGCTGCCGTTCCCCACTCGGCTGATTGCGCAGAACATCGCTGCGGAGGATAGAGAACGGGTCGCGGTGACCATCTATGGCATCACATTGCTCCTGACTACGGGCTTGCTGTCGTTGCTCTGGTGGTACGCGCTCCGTGCGCATTTGGTGCGGCCCGACGCAGAAGACAAGGAACTGACGATCTTGACGCAGCGCCTCACGCCCGGTCTGGCTGGCTACGTGCTCTTGCTCGTGCTGGGATTGGTAATGCCGGTGCTCGCCGTCATCGGCTATTTGTTGGTCGCGCTGTTCATCCTCCTCCCGTTGCCGTTGCGTCGACCGAAGCGGCGCACAGGTGCCAGGTGACGGCCCCGGGCACAAAAGGCGCAATTCCTTGGGCACCTTCTCATCGGCAGAGACGATGATGAGCATCGGGAGTATTCGTTGGACACGATACTATCTCAGCCATACAATAAGCACGGTCAGTCAGGTAGACGAATTGAAAGGATCACTGATTTGGACATGCAGCAGCTTTTGGATGTCGTCTCGCATCTGCGTATGTATGATCTCGAACAGCCGCGTTATGCTGGGGCGCCTGCCCTGCCTGTCCATACGCCGGGATTCGTGTATACGTTGCATCGCCGCCATGAGCCGGGGCTGGGAGAGGCGCGCACGGGCGCATCGGGCTTCATTTATACGGCGGAGCACTCCGGAACACATATCGATGCGCTCTGTCACCAGGCAGAGAATCTCTATTTGCATGGTGGACGGCAGGTGACCGCTCAGGTGCAAACCTCTACCGGATTTACGGAGCTTGGCGTGGAAACGATTGCGCCGATGATGTGCCGAGGGGTGTTGCTCGACGTCGCGGGATATCGTGGGGTTGAGTGGACCGAGGCCGACCAGCAGATCACGCGTCAGGATCTGGAGGCTGTTTGTCAGCATCAGGGGGTGGCTATCCAGAAAGGGGATGTGGTGCTAGTGCGAACGGGGAACGGAGCCCGATGGAATGATCCGGCGGCGTATTTAGCGGGCGGAGGTGTGCGCGCGGATGCTTCGCAATGGCTGGCGGATCTGGGGGTGACGGCGGTGGGCGCCGATCATACGGCGTGGGATACGGTTGGTGTTGTCGATCCTGACCTGGGGGTGTCGTTTCCGGGGCACCTGATCCTGCTGGTGCGGCATGGAATCTATATCATGGAGAATCTGCTGCTCGAAGATCTGGCACGGGATCGCGTGTATGAATTTTTGTTTGTGTGTCTGCCACTCAAGATGCGCGGCGTGACGGGGTCGCCGATACGGCCGATCGCGCTGGTGCAGACGCAATGACTGGGCATCGTAGGCGTACGCGACTATTCAGGTTGAGAAGTTCCCCATCTGTACGTCGTCAAGAAAGGTCATCCAGAACCCATCGAGGTCTTCCATCGCCGCCGGATCGATGGCACTCAATGCCCTTTTGAGGTCATCTACCGCCCGGTCCAACTCGGCATGGGTTCTATCAAGATAACTATCATCGCTCTCTTCCTCCGCCTGTGGGTTATCGAACGGGTAACGGTTGAGCACAGCGCCCACCGATGCAATGAACTGCTCCAGGCTCGAGTTGATAGGCCATTCCGCCCACTCGTCTCCTGGAGGCCCGCCGATGATTGCGATGATCGCACCAGTATGTGGATCCAGGCAAACGCGGTATGAGCCCATAACAGTACCAAAACACACGAGTTGCCCGCGCCCCGGCACCTCGACTAGAGTCAACTCGCTTGCTGCCTGATATCTTTCGAGCATGTCTTTCGGCACACCCCGTTTGAGCAACGACGCTGCTAGCTCATGGGGTACGCCGGTTGGCTTAGAGAAGGTCATCAGGTCTACATTCATGGCAGTTAACCCCACTGGCTTTGGCTAGGCGACTCAGCTCGGCTTACATGCCGGCATGTCAATACACTATTAACACTCAATCGCTATTCGCGAAGATGAGCACACCGTGCCCATACACTGTCTGCACTGGAATCCACGCCTCCGTTAATTCCTCTAAT
>DASVOW010000029.1:0-2217 GCA_036383155.1 Ktedonobacterales bacterium | reverse complement strand
GATTTGCTGCACCCCATCGCCGCGATCCCGCGGACCACCAACAATCTCGACGTTCTGGGTGCGGAGGTGCCGCATCGTCGCGTCCAGATCGTCCACCTCGAAGGCCAGATGCGAGCCATACCCTCGGGCATACTCATCGCGACTGTACCCCGGCTGAACCTGCGCGGCGCGACCCTCCTCAGCCTCGCCGATCAGATGCAGCTCGATACTCCCCCTATGTAGCCACGCCCCAGGGAAGTGGAATGTAGCCGGGCGCGGCGCCTCCTCCAACTCCAACACCTCTGAGTAGAACCGGCGCGACCGGTCAACGTCCGAGACCAGCAAAGCGGCATGATTGAGCGCTCGAATTGTCATATGCATTTCCCCCGGACGTACAAGCCAACGGCGATAAGGCACAGCTAGGCCACAATAGTCTCACCCGCTCGCATCGTACCACAACGAAGCGTCTTGCCCCATAGAAAAACCCTCCGGAATACCTTGAGCTGTCTACGCCCAATCATCCCGGAGGATTCGCATCGTTCGCTTCTTTAGAGTGTTACGGCAAGATCACGCGATCTTCGACCGCCACTGCTCGACGCGATTGGCGAGCTGTGTCCGTAGCTCCACACCTGGCTCCGGCGCAAAGAGAATCCCCAGCACGCCGCCAATCAGCAGCCCATTACGGAACCAGCGAGCACGGCGAGCGGCGCGCTTAGCCGTGCGTTTCGCCTGCACTGATGTGCGAGCCGCCTTCTCCTGAGCGCGTAACGCCGCATCCTGGGCTCTGCGCGACGTATCCCCAACGATCTGCTGCGCACTCGCTTGCGCCTGCCCCAGCAAGCCCCCAGCGACATCCTGTGCCTTCAGAGCAGAGGAGCTAGCCTGCTTGCCAGCCGTCTTGAGCTGATTGCTGCGGCTGGCCTGCCGCTGGCGAATTGCCGCAATCACGCCGACGACCACACCAAGTGCCAGTCCTGCCGCTGCCATGCCTGTCGCCAGTGGTGAATTCCAGCGTTCAGCCACGGTCTGACGCGCCTGCTGGGTTCGCTGCTGGGCGGTCTGTGCCACTTGCTTGCCAGTTTGCTGCGCCGTCGCTGCCATTTCCTGCGCTCGCTGCTGCACCGTACTGCCAATTTGCTGCACCTTACCACTAAACTGTGACACAGGCGTTGTCGCCGCTTGCGGCATAGCAGGTGCGGGCACGCTTGTGGCCGTCGTATTGGGAACGGGGCGCGTGCTCATTGTCACTTCTGGCTGCCGCGCGCTGCTGGTCGGCGCCGCAAGATCGGCGGGATTCGGCTCTGGCGCGTTGAGGCCTTCGTCGCTGCGCTCCGTGCCCGGCGTCGGAACAGTCGAGGCGGCGCCGACCCCACTGGTGCTCGGCTTACCCCCGACCAGTTCGCCCTCAGTGCTCGTCAACGGACTCGGCTCCATCGGCGGCGGGTTGGGCGCCGGCTTCATGGTCTGGCGCTCCGTCTCCGTCTTCACCTCGCCCTGCTCCGCATTCGCCTTCTGGCGTCTGCCCGCCAGTGGCCGTGTTGGCCCGCTCGGTTCACCTGTCAACGGGGCAGTCCGCTGCAGATTTGACGGCGGCAAGGTACCGTACGGCCTCGTCGCCTCATCAAGCGGATCCAGCGGCTCGACCAGCTCCACCGCATCTGGCTGAACGGCCGTCACGACTGGGCGACCCTCATCCTTCGCAATTTGGTCTGCCTGCATCGGAGGCACCGCCTGACCTGTATCTACAGGGACATACTGCTCTGGAGTGTACGGACGCGCGACCGAGGCAATATCGTTGCTCCTCACGTCGAGCTGCACCTGATTGCTGCCCGTAGTGACGATGTGGCTCCAGGGCAGTTCAAACTCAGAGTTCGACTCATCGCTGTGGACGACGATCGCGCTCGGCTGCCCGGTCGCGCGGTCCATCACCAGCTGCACAACGACTCCAACGGCTGCGTCATCGGCGCCCATCGCGGTATCGCCGCGCTCGATATGATGCCGCACAATTGGCGTATTCTGCGCATCACTGGCACCCGACGTATCTGAAAACGCCATACCATTCCTCCTTGGCCTTCGCATATGGGAAGTCTAGCGGCGTTTTCGCAAGAGCTATACCACTTGGATTGGCATGAGGAACTGTTATGGCATTGTGATACGTCAAATGAAACCAGCATTTATGAGCGGATCACGCCATGACCCGCTGTGTTGCGATCCAGCCTATAGCTCATCCCGTCCTGC
>DASVOW010000028.1:0-3153 GCA_036383155.1 Ktedonobacterales bacterium | reverse complement strand
GGGGGGAATTGCCCTGACACAGGCAGGGGCGCGCATGACGCTGCCCATCGAGGGCGAGGCGCAGACGACGTTTTGGGCGGCACTTGATAATTACGCGCAATGTGCTACCAGCGACGATGACGCGCTGGCGCGCGTCTTTGCACAACCGTCGGAGTGCGCAACGTTGCTCGATATGGCCCTGAACAGCATCAAGGGGAATAGCGGCGTGGCCACCTGGTTAGCAGATGCGGTGACAGGCACGATCTGGTTGCGGATTCACGCTCATGAAAAAGTGAGTGTAGATCGTAGCGCAATGCTAGGGGATGCACTTGTGTCACTGTGTGAGGCGTTACGTGAGCGTGGAGGTGCACCTGCCGTCATTGCCGCGCCGGCTGAACTTGCTTCGCGTCGTGTGTTATGGGATGTGTCGGAGGCGACGGGTGGCCTTATGCGGGATATCAAGCAGCGCTTCGACCCGGATGGATTGCTCAATCCGGGTCGAACTGTAGTAGGGTAAGCCGCGCATTCTATGGCGACGCATCGCACCATCCGCTACTCTCCGATGCGTCGCTCGCCTGTGCGCTTATGCGTCCTTATGCGTCCTTATGCGTCGGAGAGCGCATGGCGCGCGACCCAGCCGAACCAGGCCAGCGCTGCGAAGAGCACCAGCGAGAACAGCAGCGGCATGACGTGATTGGCGTCGAGCCAGAAGGGCGCGCTGAATTGGGTCGAGATTGGGTGCTGCGCTGTTGCAGGTACAGCCTTGGGTACAGGGGCGAGCAGCGCGCCGGAGGTGAGGATCACCGCAATCAGCCAGGGAATGGTTGCAAGCGTCACGCCTTCTTGCCAGGAGCCGGAGAGTGCCCCCAGGGCAACGGGAACAGCCAGTACGAGGATGCCGAAGATCATGGCCAGCAGAGGCGTGGTTGGCTGGGGGGTCGTCCAGCAGGGGGTGGAACAGGCGTAGAGTCCGCCACTTTGAGCCAGGGAGGAGGCGGTCAATACGAGCAGCAGCGTCTGGAAGAGCGCCAACCCGATCAGCACTGCACTACTCGCGCCACCAGGACGCTTGATGCGAAGCCGCACCGACCAGTGATCTTTTAACCGAGGCTTCAGATTTGTTGCCATGTTTGACCTCCACGCGTTTGAACAGACAGATGAAAACAGCGTGCGTATGGTTGCCAGTAAGTATGCTGTGCGGTTGAAGGGTTCGTCAACGGTCATGGCCCATTCTGCTTGTTTCCCCTCTTGAGTCTGGCAACCGACTATGATAGCATCTACACGCTTGCCTCTAATCGCCGTTTCGATGCTTCCTCATGGCAGCTTCGATAATGGGCCGAAGCATGGTTGCTCGCATTCGCCGAATACGTGGATGTGGCACATGGTTCGAATACTGGCGGCCAATGGGGCCGGCCAGTGGGAAGAATGCGAAAGGAGACGTCTGCTTCGATTTACAGACCGGTACTAACTGCGAGGCGTTCCCATGTTGAGTTAGCGAGTAAGGTTCTTCAACGACGAAAGGATCCTATAGCAATGAGAAATCCCACATGGCGCCGGGCGCTTCCCTTATTGGTGGGGAGCATCGCCTGTCTCGCATTGGTGGTGGCGTGGTTCGCGCATACGCCGAGCGGTGCAAAGGCAGACGCGACCGATCAGGGCGAGCCGTCAGGCTTGAGCTATACGTTCATCGGTAATTCAGAAACACCGCCCACTGAGGCGGAGTGCGCATCCGCAATCCCGTCTGCCCGCCGCTGCTTCACGCCACAGGCAATCCAGGCCGCATATAACGTTGGTCCCCTCTACGCGCAGGGCTACACTGGCAAGGGCATGACCATCGCTATTGTCGACTCCTATGGCAGCGACACAATTGCTCACGATCTGCACGTGTTCGACCAGGCGTTCGGCTTGCAGCCGATGTGTGGTGAGGAAGGAGTGACGTGCGCCGCCGGCATGCCTAACTTCAGCGTGCTGCATGTGCAGGGCTCTCCTTCGACGACGGCGCCGCCATCTCAGAGCAATGGTACAGGACAGGAAGATCGGGCCGGCTGGGCGCTCGAAGTCTCGCTCGATGTCGAGATGGCGCATGCTATCGCACCGCAGGCGAACATTCTCCTGGTCGCCACGCCGACCGCCGAGACGCTTGGCGTGCAGGGTTTCCCGCAGATGATGAACGCCGAGCAGTATGTCATCGATCATCATCTGGCGAACGTCATTTCACAGAGCTTCGCGTCCGCTGAGGATGCTTTCGCCAGCACGCAGTCGCTCCAAAACCTGCGACATGCGTTCATTTCAGCGGCGCAGAACGGGGTGACGGTGCTTGGCTCGTCGGGTGATGGTGGCTCGGCCAACGGCAAGAAGACGCCGGTGGGTCAGGGTGGGTCTACCATTCCATATCCAACGGTGGAGTGGCCGGCGAGTGATCCGCTCGTTACAGGTGTTGGCGGTACATATCTCTGCACGAACCCGACGGCAAATACGAACGATCCTCGGGTATACGCATTTGGCATACCCGCCCGTTGCAAGCTGGGACAGGCCGAAGTCGGCTGGATCGCTAGTGGCGGCGGCTTCAGCCACGTCTTCTCCAAACCAGACTACCAAAATGCGCTGCCGGCGGGCAGCACGAGCATTGGCTCGATGCGTGGTGTGCCTGATGTGGCGTTCCAAGCTAGCGCGCTCACCGGCGCCCTCGTGTATGTAAGCCTGCCGCCGGATGGCTTGAGCGGAGTGTCCTGCCCGAATGGGCAGCCGTGCAGCACCGGCTGGTACGTCATAGGCGGCACCTCGCTGGCTTGCCCGCAGTTCGCTGGATTGGTGGCGATTGCCGACCAGATCAACGGCGGGGGCCTGGGCTTGATCAATCCGGCGCTTTACAAGATCGGCGCCGATCCAACCCGCTATGCTAACGACTTCTACGACATCACGACGGGCAACAATACCGCTGATCCGTCGGTTCCTGGTTATCCCGCTACTACTGGTTGGGATCCAGTAACGGGGCTGGGGACGCCTAACGCGGCGAACCTGGTGCCAGATCTCGTGCAGGCGGCGCACGGCCATTGATCGGCGCCTGACCTTCGCATCCTTTGGGGAGAGGCTCCACAGTGGGCCTCTCTCTGTTTATGTCTGTCAAATGAGAAGCTGCACTGTGCCAGCCAGGGAGAGGCGGTGGACTGTTAG
>DASVOW010000027.1:0-2861 GCA_036383155.1 Ktedonobacterales bacterium | reverse complement strand
CGATTCGCTTCGAGGATCGCCGCAATGCCAAAGTCTGAGAGCAGCAGGTGTTCCTCGTTGCGCAGCAGCATATTGCCCGGTTTGACATCGCGGTGGATGACGCCATTGCTATGAGCACATTCCAGGGCGAGCGCCGCCTGCGCCAGCAACTCCAGCGTCATCGCGAGATTGAGGCGCGTACGCTCAGCCTCGGCCCGCAGGATGCGATCGCGCATCGTCCCCCCGGCGATATATTCCATGACGATGAAGGCCCAGCCCTTATCCTCGCCATAGTCATGCACAGGGACGATATTTGGATGCGTAAGACGAGCGATCAGCCGCGCCTCGACGGTGAAGCGCTGTGCAAATTCCTGGTCGCGCGCATGATCTATTTGCGTGGGAATCGCCTTGATGGCCACGAAGCGATCGAGCGAAGTCTGGTAGCCTTTATAGACACGCGCCATACCGCCCTGCCCGATCAGCTCTTGCACACGGTATTGCCCCAGGTCTTGCCCAATCAAATCGTTCATGCCGCCTCCGCTACACGTCAACCCGTCCACGGGTCACGTTCCTGTCACACATTATACGTGGCAGGGGTAGCAAAGTGCATAGCTGGTGCCAACTGAGCGAGCGACCTATGTGGCAATCCGGACATCTACGAGAGCACGCGAGCATCAGGCATCGCTTAGAGACCCTAGACAGCGCGGATCTGCACCTCCCCAAATGTGGCGGTTGCTATGATGCGCAGATAACTCGTGCTGTGCCCCTCCCCAAGCGTGAAGTCCTCATGCGCAGTGATGCCTGAGACTGAGTGATCAGGAACCGAGACCTCGCCAAAGATGGCGTTGCTCTCGATGAGCACGTGCAGGCCACGCGGCACAAGCACGTTAATCTCGCCGAAGCACGCGTTCAGGCGCAACACATTCTCTCCCGCGGACAGACGCGCCATGCGGACATCCAGCCGCACCTCGCCGAAGGTAGCATTCACCTTCGTCTCCGGCCCAAGCTCCCAGAGCGATCCGCTGCGGTCCACCGACCCAAAAATCGCCGAGATCGTGCGGCCCTGCGCAACACTCTGTGGCTGCGGGCGGCCGCTGCGCTGCACAGTGGTACGCGGCTCGTACGCCGGTTCCGCAGGCAGTGACTGCAGGAGCGCCTGGCGCTCCACCGGGTCGCTCGTCACCATCAGCTTGCCCATCAGCTGGCGAAACTCTTCGAGTGGCAAGCCGCCACGTGCGTATCGCTCGCGCAATTCCTCGATTGCCGTCTCCTGATCGATGCCTTGGTCCATCGCCATACGCCCTCCAGCAGGAATCGTCATATTTGCCCGCGACAGTGCCATTGACTCTCTCCCCTTCGACTATGCGGAGCGCCAGCCGGCAACCATCAGCTGCCAGATGCGCGGCGCGATCGCACGGGGCATAAAGGTATCGGGTACGAGCAGCCATGCCCGCACCAACCCATTCCCAGTGCCAACAAAGCTAAGTACCGCCGCTTCGATGTCGAGCTCTGACGGTAGCTCGCCTGCTGCAACCGCCGCCAGGATCCGCTCCGTCACCAGCGCCTGGACACGCCGTTCCTCGGTCCGTCGCGCGTCGAGGCCCACGCTCGGCTCATCGGCCACCTCCACGCGCAAGTATGCCAGCCGCACATACGCCTGGTAGCCACGATCGGTCTCCAATGCTTCCATCCATCGCAGCCACATCGCCTCCAGAGCGGCGAGCGGCCCCCTCGCTCCGCGAGCGGCGTCGAGCAGGATTTCAGAGAAAATGCTCGCTCGCTCGCCCAGGAGCGTGGCGAAGAGGTCCGCCTTGCTCTCGAAATACCAGTAGATCGCCCCTTTGCTCAGGTTTGCCGCTGCGGTGATGTCGTCTAACGTGGTGCCGGCGTATCCCTGTTTGCTAAAGACGTCGAGTGCGGCGGCAAGAATTTGACGGCGGGCCAGCGGATCGGCCTGCTTCGTCCTGGGCATGCGTATACCTCAGAGTCAAAATTGTTTACCATACTATCTAGTCGGTATTGAAATGATACAAGAGAAACGGCTCCACGTCAAGCAGAAAATGCAAGACTGACGTTGGAGCCGCAGAAGTGATGACCCCGCACGATACGCGTGATGAATCCCACGCACACGAGATGATGTGAGACTGGCCGGTAGCGCCCGATTACTGCTGGACGCGCACGTCGTCGCGCAACCCAAAGACGCCCGGCACGTGCCAGATATCCTGCTCGGCGGAGGCTCGGTGGCGCGGCGTTGGGAGCTGACCTTGCAGCGTCACGTTGCCATCCTGAACGGCAACATGCAGATCGCCAGCATACGGACCAACAGCCGGGTTGGCTACGAGGATCGCCCAGACATCTGCTGCGATCTCCGCATCGGTACGCAGGCGTGTTCCTGATGCCACCTGCTCTGCACTGGCGTCGAGGTGGAGCGCGACCGCTGGGCCGCGAAATGGGACATCACTTGGCTCGACCTTCGTGCTGTGGATCCAGGATACTGGCACGAGCAACTGCTGACCGTTGAGGCCAATCAGCGATGCCATTGGGCTTGTCGCCGTCCGGACGCCCGCCATCACATTTCCTCGAATGCGCACGACCAGCTCGATGGCGACGCCCACGCTTGGATCGATCACGATCCCTTCGAGACGGCCTATGTAGCCGTCATGACAGTACACGCGCATGCTGGAGCGTAGCTCCAGTGCGTCAGGTGTTGGGGCGGGCGACTGTGTTCCATTCAGGGGAACGGTGAGCATGCCGCGATTCATGCGGCGACGCAGCTCAATTGGGCGAAGTCGCAGCCAGAATTCGCCACTCGCCGCGCGCACTCGCCCCCCGACCAACTTCCCGAGCGGCGTATCGATGCCTCGATAGCGCGCCGGAACCGT
>DASVOW010000026.1:0-2251 GCA_036383155.1 Ktedonobacterales bacterium | reverse complement strand
TGAGTTATCCACCGTCACGATAACGGATTGAGAGGCGTTTCCCGCTGGCTTCGTTGCTAGGGTCAAGACGACAGTGAATATGGGCTGAGGATTCGCCCCATACGTAAACGTCGTCCCATTCTGCATGGCAATCGATAGTGTTGGGCCGCTACTCATGTGGCTATTCGCCGCTCGCACCGGCATTACCATCGCCAACAACCCCATCGCAACGAGTAGCGCAACCACCAGCTCCCGCCACATCCGTACGACCCATCCCCGCCGCATCGATCCCCTCACCCTCTATTCGCCTGCGCTTCTCGTCTCGCACAGGCCTCCAGTGCCGCTCCCCGTGTCACACCCCGTTCCCAGGCTAAAGCATACGGCCCAAGTATAGCATCCTGCCGCAACAGCACAAGCCCCCTGCTTTCCCTGCGACGATCATCTACAAGCCGCTGCAGACCTCCACGCCCGTCAAGCAGTGGCAAACGAAGCACATCACGCTGGTTGGCGATGCCATCCACAGTATGCCGCCCACACAGGGAAGCGGCGGCAACACGGCGCTCCACGACGCGCAACTGCTAGTCGAGCAGTTGGCCGCCGCCAGCGACGGAAAGAAGCCCCTTCTGCAAGTCATCCACGACTACGAATCCGTGATGATTAGAGAAGGATTCGCCCTCGTGCGCCGCTCCCAGCAGGCGCTCGACCTCCACATCGCTAAATCCCGGCTCATGACCACGCTGCTGCTCCGGTCGATGAATATCGTCATGTCGTTGCCACGCCCCGGAAAAAACTCAGCAGCGCAGCCCAGGTCCGGCACAACGCTCGCCGCACCTCAGTCCGCGTAGGCGGACTTCGTGGCGCCCGCAGACGCCCCTAGGCGCGGTTTTAACCGCCCGCTCTCGCCGCACGGCCCCCTTCCTTCCAAGGGAAGGGGGCAGGGGGTTAGGTCCGTTCCCCCATCACCCACCAATCAGCCCAAGCAACGCATCCGCCCGCGTTACGGGCTGCTTGCACACGAAGCTCTGGCACACGTACGCCGCGGGCTGCCCATCGACCAGCCCGCGCCCCGCCAGCAGCGCTACCTCGCGTTGCGCCTGCTCGTCAGCTGGCGCGGCCACCGCCAGCACCGCCCGCGGCACATACCGTGTGTCCACTGCTCGGCGCAACTCCCGCAGCGACGCATCATCCGGCGCGCCCACCAGCGCAATCTCATAGAAAGGACTAATGAAATCGTCCAGTGCGCCGAGCAGATGGCCAAACGCCGACGGCTGATCCACCATCGCCGGAGCGAGTGGCACGACGATGCGCGCAGCATGCTCGCGGTAGCGCTCCTCACCCGTCAGCGCGGCGAGTCGCAGCAGCCCCTCGACGGCGAGGCTCGTGCCGGACGGCGTCGCGTTATCCGTCAACTCCCGTGGACGCCCAATCAGCGCCTCATGGTCGCTCGCCGTATCGAAGAACCCGCCGCTCGCCTCATCCCAGAAGCGCGACAGCAGCACATCGGCAAGCTCGCGCGCCCAGACAATGAAACGCGTCTCTCCGGTCGCCTCATAGGTCGAGAGCAACCCATTGACCACCGCCGAGTAATCCTCCAGATAGGCGTCGAGCCGCGCCTGCCCGTTGCGCCACGAGCGATGCAGCCGCCCATCGCTCACCATGCGCGACTGCAAAAACGTCGCATTCGCCACCGCCGCCTGCCGGTAGTCCTCGCGGTCGAGGATGCGCCCCGCCTCAGCCATCGCCCGCAGCATAAAGCCGTTCCACGCTGCCAGCACCTTGTCATCGCGCCCCGGCCACACTCTCTGTGCTCGTGCCTCATAGAGCCGCTGCCGTGCCCGTGCAATCGCCGCCCGCACCGCATCCTCCGCGACCCCAAGATCGCGCGCCACCTCGTCCGCTGGCGCGGCGACGTGCAGGATGTTGCGTCCCTCGAAGTTGCCGCCCTCGCTCACGCCCCAATAGCGCTCGGCGATCCGCGCATCCGCCTCGCCCAACACCTCGCGTAGCTCCGCGGGCGTCCAGATATAAAACTTGCCTTCCTCGCCCTTGCTATCGGCATCCTGCGTGGAATAGAAGCCGCCCTCCTGGTCGGTCATCTCGCGCAAGACGTAATCTAGCGTCTCCTCGCTGATGCGCCGGTACCGTTCGTCGCCGGTAAGCTGCCACGCGTGGAGATAGACCGGCGCGAGCAGCGCATTGTCATACAGCATCTTCTCGAAGTGCGGCACCAGCCATATGGCGTCCGTAGCGTAGCGATGGAATCCGCCGCCGA
>DASVOW010000025.1:0-7084 GCA_036383155.1 Ktedonobacterales bacterium | reverse complement strand
TCGTCGAAGCAGGAGCCGCTGCTATTGAGAATGACGACTTTATGGATGGTGGAAAATTGCTTGAGGGTGGCGTTGATCTCGGCCTTGATGATACCGCCGGTGAGGTCGCCGGCGAGCTGGGTGGGGCGGCAGAAGCGCAGGGTGGCGGTGCCAGTCTCGGGAGTAGTGCCCTTCATGTCGAGGGTGATCTGGAAGTCGGGTCCGCCGCAGTTCGAGGAGCCGGTGAGGGAGCTGGGAAGCGGCGTAAAGTAGTGCGCAGCGGTCTCGCTCGCCGTGGGACCAGCGATCAGCTGCTGGATGGAGTAGGTCGCAACCTGGAGATTGGGCGAGGTGCGATCGACGGGGAAGACAGCGGTGGGGTTGTTGTCGGTGTCGGGATGCCTGGAGAAGTAGACCTTGACTGGGTAGCCGCCGGGTGTGCTGGTGGCGGTGGCTGGGGCGGTGGTCGCCGTGGCGGCGGGCGCGGTGGATGTGGCGGTGGGCGTACTCCCGGTGCCACTCGACGAGCTGCAGCCGGCGACAACGAGCGTGACGAGTGCAAGGCTGCACATGATGCTGATGATGCCGAGGCGGTTGAGGCGACGTGGCGCGTTCATGGCGCTGCTCCTCTTCTGGCTGCTCGCCGTTTTGCTCTCTGCCTTACAAGGCTGGAGCACGGACGAGGTGAGCCGTAAAAGCCCTTGCCTATGCCTGCGATTGAGGCTCAATCGGGACAACTGATAATGCCGCGAGGGTATTTGATTTGAGTATATGAGACGGTACAGCGCGCCGCTGTGATGGGCGTCACAGATATAGAGGTACATTTCGCGTATCACAGTGCGAGTTGTTTTCGACGCTCCGGTGTCTCTGCAGGGACCACGCCGCAGCCTGGCTCATTTGGCTGTCTCAGCGACGCGGCGACGTGGTAGACGCGGGCGAGAGGTGGGGCAGATCGAGCATGAGCACGTCGAAGGTGAGGCGCGGATTGGCGTTTTGGTCGAGAGCGGTCTGCGCCGCCAGCAGGGCGCGCAGGAACGATTGGGCGCGATCGGGGCCGAGCGCGCGACCCTGACGCGCAGCTTCGTCGCCAGCGGAGCCGGTGTGTGTGAGGTGAGTCGCGCCGCAGGCCGCGAGTGTGACATCGCGCCACCAAAGAATCCACACTTCAAGGACGCGCCGCGCGGTGTCAACGTCGGGCGCCAGGGTTCCAGCGGCACGCAGGCGCTCGTCACGGGAGGCGCCGGTGAGGGTGGTGATCTGCTGAAGGTGGCGGGCGCGCTCGTCACGTAGCTCAGGGCGCTCGTGGGCGCGGACGGCCCAGCCGAGGCGACCGTTGGCGAGTGCGGCTAGCTCGGCGGCCTCGTCGGGGGCGACGTGCCAGCGGTCTTGCAGCGCGTGAGCGATCGTGTCGGGTGGGAGTGGCTGGAAGGTGACGAGCTGGCAGCGTGACAGCAGCGTCGGCAGGACATTCTCGGGTTCCGCTGTGGTGAGCAGCAGCACGACGCCCGGTGGCGGCTCTTCTAACGTCTTGAGCAGGGCGTTGACGGTGCTTGGGGTCATGCGGTCGACGTTGGGCAGGATGAAGACGCGCCAGCGGCCGGTGGAGGGGGCGAGATTCGCCAGGCGCACAACCACTTCGCGGACGGCGTCTACCCCGAGGAGACGCTTGCCTTCCTCCGGCTCGACGAGGGTTACGTCGGGGTGGTTGCCATGCTGCACTTTGCGGCATGAGGCGCAGACGCCGCAGGGCTCGCCGCTTGCGAGATCGGGCTGCTCACATTCGAGCAATTGGGCGAAGGCCAAGGCGAGGGTCGTCTTGCCAATGGCGTCGGGTCCGGCGAAAAGATAGGCATGGCTGACCTGGCCGCTCGCCACGGCGCGCGTAAGCAGCATCTGCGCCTGCTGATGGCCGATCACTTCATGCATAGGTTCCTCCCGCTCGATTGCTCGTGTGGCTCTTTCGCCAGGCACCGGCAACGCTGGCACGCCAGCTTTGTTGGCACGGATTGCTCCACCCATGATACACTCTGCCAATAATACGCATAGGTCGTGTGCATGGCACCCGAGGGATAGGTGGGAAGCCAGCACGTCCAACACATCCAGCACATCGTGGGTAGAGACAGGAGCACTACATGGCGGATGAGCTCTTTGAAGTGCCGTTATTTCCGCTGAATATTGTGCTCTTTCCTGGCATGGCGTTGCCACTGCATATTTTTGAGGCGCGCTATCGCAAGATGACGGCTGATTGCCTAGCGGATCAGGCGCCATTTGGCGTAGTGCTGACCCTGCCGGAGCGGGAGACAGGGCAGGAAGAGCCGGCGCGGGTCGGCACGCTCGCGCGGATCATCGATTACGAGCAACTCCCCAATGGATGCTACAACATTCTCACGGTCGGCACCCGACGCTTTGAGATTGTCGAATTGCGCCACGCGAAGAAGTATATCACCGCTCTGGTGCGACCCTATCCCGATGAACCAGATGAGGAGGAAGGCAAAGCAGAGTTGCCGGCACTGGTAAGCGAGGCCAAGGACGTGCTGCGGGAGTATCTGGAAGTTGTGCTGGCGCTGGTGGGTGGGGGCGAGGAACGGTCTATACAGATTCCGGACGACGCGGACGATCTTTCGTATCTCATCGGTATGTGCCTGACCTGCGAGGACTGCGACAAACAGGAGCTGCTGGAGATGAGCTCGGTGAGCGAGCGCCTGCGAAGGGGCATACGCACATTACGCAA
This sequence comes from Ktedonobacterales bacterium, assembly GCA_036383155.1. Lineage (GTDB taxonomy): Bacteria > Chloroflexota > Ktedonobacteria > Ktedonobacterales > JADMIN01 > DASVOW01. The sequence goes on along the minus strand of DASVOW010000025.1, from coordinate 4,374 downwards.
CGAGATGGAACTCTTGCGCGAGCAAGCGGAGGGCAGTGTGCACGTGCAGCATGACAACGACCGGGCGATGCTGAATTAACCTAGCCCCTACCCCCTTCCCTTGGAGGGAAGGGGGCGTGAGGCGAGCGTTGGTGGTAGTGGGGGTGAGCCGGCGGTTGAAACCGCGCCTGAAGGCTTCGCTGCGCTCAGCCGCAAAACCCGCCTACGCGGGTTGCGATCGGGTAAGGGGGCGTCTCATCGGGCTAGACAATACGCAAACGCTATTGTCTGATCACGACAAGCGAGTTATTAGCTGCCGGATGATTGTCTTCATCTTCTCTGGGGCTGCACGGCGAGGATCGCTCAGATGACACTTCCAATGGCTTAAGCCAAGGGGCTTCTCGACCCCGCGAACGAGGCCGAGCAACATGCCGGATGTCCGCCGGAACTACTGGGCGTCCCACGAGATGGCTCAGAAAGGGATGGCTCAGATACGTGGAGCAACGCGCTCGCTACCGGCGAAGGTTTTACCCGCTGGCGGATTCCCCAGCGAAACGCCGCGAACCTGCGGTGAGGGCGGTGCTATGCACCAAGGGCCGAAACCCACCACACACGGGTTCAGCGCCCGTGCGAACACCGGCAGGATAGCACATTGGTTGCCTGGCGACAAGGGGCCATTCACCCCACGCCTGAAGGCCGGGGCCAGAGGGCCCCGGATGGTAGATCTCGTCCGCCCGCTGTAGTCACGCTTGCTTGCCCGTACATCGCGGCATAGGCGGGGCGGCGTTCGCACCAGGCCTATACGCCGCAGGGGGTGGTCGAGTAGGTGACGGCGGGAGACTGGCCAGCATTATCGCCGTCTGGCACGAAGGATATGGTTCCCTGGTGGGAGAAGATGACCGAGTTATTGGTGACGGAGATCGTGACCGAGTGACCGCTATCAAGCTGCCCCTCTTTGGGTGAGATGTTGATGCCGGTGTTGGATGTGTTGCTACTGTCCTGCACCTGGGCAGACCATGATACCGAATCAGGGCCGATATTCCTCAGCGTGATGGTGCGGCGGTTCTTGCTCTTGCAGCCCAGGCTTACGCTGGTGGTGCTGACGGTGAGCCAGTTGGTCGGTCCGGGTGTGGCGGTGGGAGAAGGAGTAATCGTCGGGGTGGGTGCGAGCGTGTGTGTCGCTTGCGCACCGGGGAGCACGCCGGTTCCTATTCCAGGGAAGAGGCCACCCTGCGCCAGCATGCTGGCGACCGCAAAGCTGCCGACGAGCACAACGACAACCGCGGAGACAAGCGCGATCCAGAGCCAGGGACTCACGGTGCGCTGACGCTGGGCCTTCAGTCCACCGGGAGCCGGCCATTCGGGAGCGGATGGCGATGCGCCTCCGCGCCAATTGCCGCCAGATGCGCCCATACTGCCTCCGGATTGTGTTAGGGGATGGCCGGAGAGTGTGGCATCAGTTGGGGGGTAGCCGGCGTAGCCAGCGCCTGTGCCGCCGTCAGGTGTGCCCAGCAGGGAGGCGGCGACGGGGGGTGATGCGGATTGGAGCGCATCATCGGTGGGCATGCCTTGTTGCATGCGGGCGCGAGCGGCAGGCGCGAGCGGTGTCGTTCCCGTGATGCGGCGGCTCGAGACGAGCGCCGTGGCCTGCGACTGCTCCAGTAGGCGAGGGGGCTTCGCGGGTATCTGCTCCGGGCGCGACCAGCCGAGCATCGCACTGAGCGTGCGCCCACGACTGGCGGCACGCAGCGCACGGGCAAAGTCGCCAGCGGTAGCGGGCCGATCTCCCGGCTCCTTTGCCATCGCATAGAAGATGGCTTCTTCGACTTTCGGCGAGATTTCGGGGTGCTCGATGCGCAGGGGCTGCGGGGGAGAAACGAGCTGGCGCGTCATGACGGCGGTGATATCGCCGCCAGCGAAGGGGCTGCGGCCCATGAGCATGACGTACGCCACGATGCCAAGGGCGTAGATATCGGCAGCGGGACCGACGTGCTCGCCGCGCACCTGCTCGGGCGACATATATTCGGGCGTACCCATCGCGGAACCAGTCTGGGTCAAGGTGGAATTTTCGAGGGCAAACTCGGGCACCTCGTCATCTTCGGAGCGGTCGAGCAAACGCGCGATGCCGAAGTCGGCGAGCAAGAGGCGCCCATCGGGGTGCAGCAGCAGGTTCGATGGCTTGACATCGCGGTGAACGATGCCATGCGCATGGGCGTAGTCCAGCGCGGCAGCGGCTTGCTCGGCATATTGCAGCACACGAGACAGCGGCTGCGCGCCCTCGCGCTCCAGTAGGCCGGCAAGGGAACCGTCGGCGAGGTAGGGCATCACCAGATAGGCGATGTTGTCTTGCTCGCCGAACTCGTAGATGGGGACGATATTGGCGTGATCGAGGGCGGCGGTAGCGTCGGCCTCGCGGCGGAAGCGCTCGAGGAAGGTGCGCCATGCCTCGGGATCTGTGGCAAGCTGCGGGCGCAGCACCTTGACGGCGACGCGCCGGTGGGGTCGCTCTTGCCGCGCGAGGTAGACGGCGCCCATGCCGCCGATGCCGAGTGGCGATTCGAGCAGGCACGAGCCCAGGCGCATCCCGTTGAGTGTATCCGCGTTCCAACTGTTGATCACGACAAGCGTCCCCTTGCGTGGCGAGTCTACCAGCAGCGTTGGTTAGCGACGACCCTCGATGGTTTTGATCACCTGATCGAGAATCTTCACGCCGCCGGACACTTCGGATTGTACGTCCTTCTCGACCGTCTGGATCGCTTCGACGAGCAGGTGGATCGCCTCGCCAACGAGCACGGTCAGGGCAGCCGCGTAGCCAACGACGACGCCGACGATGGCAGCGGCGATGTGCTCAGGCAGGTTGTTGTGGTGCAGGGTGAAATAGGCGAGTGCCTCGACGATGGCTGCGGAGATGATCAGGAACAAGAAGAAGACCACCAGGACGCGCCCAATAGCTCGGCGCAACGCGCCGAGGAGATGAAAGAGCGTGCTTGTCACAGACATTCGCGGATACTCCTCGTGCTTCGCGGGATCACTCGCGATCCCGACGCTATCGCCAGCGCCTAGTGGGTCGCATATGCACGCCGCATACGCAGGTCAGACACATGGCCCACCGCCGCGCTCCCCAGGAGGGGGACGGCGCCAGTGTAGCACGTCCGTCGCATTCTCGCCTAGAGCTAGGCCCTGCGTACTATGTGGAAAGGGGGAGCGGGCGGTTAAAACCGCGCCTAGGGGCGCCTGCGCGGACTGGGAACGGGCGAAGTCGCCTGTGGAGGCGGATAACACGCAAGGTACGCCCACAAGAGCACGTACCCTTGCAAACAAGCACACGATTCGGTATTCTACACGAGGCGCCAACCAGACGCGACGTGTGTTTGCAGGGAGGGGAGCCGGGAATGCCGGGTAATAATCGAGTCTTTATCAGCCATTCGCACGATGATAATGTGCGGTGCGCGCCACTGCTGGCGGCGATGGACGCATGGGGCGTCGATTACTGGTTTGACACCGAGGGCGGGCTGAGCGCGGGGCAGCATCTCACGGAGCGTGTGCAGCAGGCGATGGCGGAGCGCGATGTCTTTTTGCGCATCTGCACAGGCGCGACACAGCAATCGTTCTGGATGAATCTGGAGACGAATGCGTTTCGCGGGCTGATCGCCGAGGAGCAGCGGAAGGGGCATGGCAGCAAGCGCGTGCTGATCAACCTGATCCTCTCGGGCGATTACACACGCGAGCCGTTTGACAATGCAACGCTTTTCATCGACGCGTCGAGCCGTCCGCGGCAGGTGTGGCTGGGCGAGCTGGCGCGGGCACTGGGCGTAAGCACGCCTGCTGGCCAGCAGAAGGTAAGCCGGCGCGCGGTTCTTGGCTACGGGGTGGCGGCGGCAGTCACGATTGGCTCGACTGCAGCTGCAGGGGCGCTGTTTCTCGACAATCGTAATCGCGCTGCGGCTTTGGTCGACGCGAAGACCTACGTGCCAGGGCACATCGTGTGGCGGCTCGACGGCATTAGCTCCAAGAAGGATGTGCCGGCGTGGCCTCTGGTGGATGGCGACACGCTCTACGTGATGACCGGGGCTGACCTGAGCGCACGCCCTTTGAGCAATCGGACACACGTTATCTGGCACAAGCAGATTAGTCCGAAGAACTATTATGTTGGGGCGAGCATCTTCAACGGTACAGTCTATACAGGGACAGACACGACGCTCTATGCATTCAAAGCGTCGGATGGCTCGAAGGTGTGGACGGTGAATCTACCAGGCGACGACCTGGGGAATGTGGGATCGACGCCGGTGGTGATGGGCGACGCCCTGTATGTGATTAGCGATAGAGGCACGCTCTACTCCCTCAAGGTGAGCGATGGCTCGAAGCTCTGGGGCACTCTCGTCGAGGTGATCGTGT
>DASVOW010000024.1:0-2325 GCA_036383155.1 Ktedonobacterales bacterium | reverse complement strand
CGGGCGAAGAGCTGCTCGCGGGTGAAGACCTGGCGTGGATGCGCGGCGAGGAAAGCCAGTAGCTCGAACTCGCGGGCGGTGAAGGCTACGGGCGCGCCAGCCACTCGCACTTCGTGGGCGCGCAGGTCGAGCACGAGGCGGCCAAAGTCGATTATCGTGCTGGTGGCCTGATCAGCGGCATGGCTCCGCGCGCGGCGAAGGACGGCCTTGACGCGGGCGACGACCTCGGCTGGGGTGGCGGACTTCGCGATGTAGTCGTCGCCGCCCAGCCCGAGGCCGCGAATCTTATCCATGTCGCCGTCGAGGGCGCTGAGGAAGAGAATGGGGACATCACTTGTCTCGCGGATACGCGAGCACACGTCGAACCCGGACTGGCCGGGGAGCATCACATCGAGAAGCAGGCAATCAACGGGAGCGGATTGCAGGGCGGCGAGCGCCTCAGCTGCGGAACTGGCGGTGCGCACCTGGAAGCCATCGGCGCGCAGAAAGTCGCGCATCAGGTTCGCCATGACCGGCTCGTCGTCTATTACCAGCACGCGCGGCTGCAGCTGCAGATGCTCTCGCTCCATTGTCCTTCCCCTTCGGTATCGCTTGGATGGCATAGGCTACCGTTATTATCCGCGACTCTCTGCTAACATGCCAGCGTCCGTAGCGAAATTAGCGCAGAATTGATCTGTGTTGAGTTTTTGTTGAGAATTGTCAGCACTTGCTATTGAGCATTGTCATGTATGCTGGTTGGTGTGTCGGATAGGTACCAATGATCTGGGAGCCGGAGCGGGGTTGGAGTAATGCAGTCCGCGCTGGTGGCACATGTGTATGGGGCTGTATGGACGGAGGAACTGCGGATGGATAGCACAGAGAGGGTGCTCAGGGAGGCTCCAGTGAGAGCCAGGCAGGTGAGGACAGGGCGGGTCTCGGTGCGGGCGGCAGCGGCGTTGCGGCTTGGTGTATGGCGCCTGCGGCCGGCGTGGCGTCTGCTCGTGGTCGTGCAGGTGGGGATGATTGCGGCGCTGCTGGTGGTCTGCGCTGTCCCGCTGTTCTCGCGAGTGGCTACTTATGCTGGATTGCAGGGGGCATTGGAGCGCGAGGAATCCGATCGTCAGCTCACTGTCGATGTCGGGACGAATGTGCCATCGCCCGAGTTGATGCGCCAGGTGGACGAACACGTTGCCAAGTACGTCAGCGCTAATCTGGCGGGTGTGGACATCCGGCTACAGGGTGCGCCGGATGTGATGATGAGCTCGGGGCCACTCAACTACACGCAGCCGGCCGCCACGACGAAGGGCGCATTGGCGCAGGCGGCGGGTCTGAATAGTTCTACACGTGAGGGGAATGGAGCGCCTCTGGGCACAGCCATCTCCGCTCAACCACTCTCCTCTCGAAGTGGAGGGATATTCGGTGGCATTAGTCTCTTTGCGTATTCCCGCGATCAATTGACCAAGCGCGTACGTCTGCTGGAGGGCCATCTGCCGCAAGCTAGACAGGATGGAATCGAGATTCTCATCACCGAGCCGACGGCGAGCAAGCTCCATCTGGGCGTTGGCTCGCACCTACCCCTTGCGGTTGCGCCAGGTGAAACGGCCAATCCATTGGTTCTGTACGTCGCCGGGATCGTCGTTAGCACCGCGCCGGGCGTCTATCCGAACTTTGATCCCTATTATGGCCCGCTTGACACACAACCCAGCTATTACGCAGTCGCAGACAGTGGCACGATCACACATTCTACCTACCCGTGGTCTTCCCTGGCATTAAAGGGGCCGCCGGGGCCAGGAGGGTGTTGGGATATTTCCTGGACCTACCAGCTCGATGTGTCGCGACTGACACCAGACCGTACCCGCACGCTTCTGCAAACCGAGGCGGGACAGGAGGGAAGTCCCTATAGCGTCTCTCTGCCGCGCGCGGGGCAGCAGGAAACACCAGCAAACGGAGATACTGTCTATATCAGCACAGAACTGTACTCGGCGCTGGAGAGATTCCAGCAGAACATCGTCACTTCACAGATCGTCGTCGATGTGCTGCTGCTGGCAATCGTGGGGCTGTTGGTGCTTTGCGTTGCACAGATGAGTGGCCTGCTGATCGCGCGGCAGGAGGCGTTCATCGCGCTGTTGCGCAGTCGCGGCGCGAGTCGCCGCCAGATTTTCGCCACGTTTGCCAGCCAGGGAATGACGCTTGTGCTAGTGGCGATACTCGCCGGGCCACTGCTCGCGGTGCCGCTCATCCGGCAGGTCGCGTTGGTGCTGTTCCGGTCACAGAGACAATCCGTAACGGATGCTCTCGCAGGCAATCCCATAACACTGGGAGTCAGCCTTTTGCCTGTGGTGCTGG